>NZ_JQKG01000027.1:0-51174 GCF_000745915.1 Deinococcus misasensis DSM 22328 | reverse complement strand
TTCTGCCTTCTGCCTTCTGCCTTCTGCCTTCTGCCTTCTGCCTTCTCCACCCTTGACACCTGCTCTGGTCGAGCCTTAAACTCTCTAAGTTGACCATTTCGGTCGGAATTGTCAGTTATGCCAGAGACCCCCAGATTCACCCTGATCCTGCTGCTCAGCCTGCTGCTTTTGGCTTTCAGCTTCGCCCTTTCCGTCAGCATTGGGGCTGCGCGCATTCCTTTGATGGAAGTGTGGTCTCTGGTGTTTCAACCCTCAGACGAACAAAACAGCCTGATCGTGCACACCCTGCGCCTGCCCAGAGCACTGGTCGGTGTGCTGGCTGGAATCGCACTGGCCCTGTCTGGAACGATTCTGCAATGCGTGACCCGCAACCCTCTGGCCAGTCCGGGACTGCTGGGCGTGAATGCCGGGGCTGCACTGGCTTTGCTTTTGATGGTGGTTTTCTTCCCTGCCCTGCCCGCCTTCCTGTATGTGCCTTTTGGCTTTCTGGGTGGACTTCTGGCGGCTTTGCTGGTGTTTGGACTGACCAGCAGTGTGGGGTTTTCACCTTTAAAGCTGGCTCTGGCAGGGGTGGCAGCCAGTGCCCTGTTCACTTCTGCCGCCAGCAGCTTGAAAATCCTGTTCGAGCAGCAAGCGCAAGGGGTGATGTTCAATCTGGCGGGCAGCATTGCTGGGCGCAACTGGGAACAATTCCACATGCTCTGGCCGTGGGTGCTGGTGGGTGGCATCCTGACCTTCATTTATGCCAACCGTCTGAATCTGCTGGCTCTTGGCGAAGAACTCGCCACTGGACTGGGCATCAAAACCCGTTTGAACCAGTTGATGCTGACCCTGCTGGCTGTTCTGCTGGCTGCCAGCGCAGTCAGTGTGTGCGGTCCGATCAGCTTTGTGGGACTGATGATTCCCCACATCACCCGCAAACTGGTGGGGGTGAACCACCTGATGGTGGTTCCGGTGGCAGCGGTCCTCGGGGCGACACTTGTGACCCTTGCAGATGTGGCTGCAAGGCTGATTGACTTCCCAGCAGAAACCCCGGTGGGCATCCTGATTTCCGCCATTGGTGCACCGTTTTTCATCTATCTGGCCCGCAGTGTCAAAAGGATGGCTTCATGACCGCCCGCACTTCTTTGTACCTGATTGGACTGACCCTCCTGATGGTGCTGCTCGGAGTGGTGGCCCTCGGACTCGGGACCGTTCCAGTTCCGGTGCTGGAGGTCTTTCACAGTTTCACCGGACAGGCCGAAGAGCTTTACAGCCGCATCGTGCTGGAACTGCGCCTCCCGAGGATCCTCACTGCTGCCCTGACCGGAGCGATGTTTGCGGCTTCTGGAACCCTGCTGCAAGGGGTGATCCGCAACCCTCTGGCTGCCCCGGACGTGATCGGGGTGAATGCAGGTGCAGCTCTGGCTGCTGTGCTGGTGTTGCTGGTGTTGCCTGCCTCACCTTCATGGCTTTTGCCGTGGGGGGCTTTTGCAGGGGCATGGGTCGGGTTTGCCCTCACTTACCTGCTGTCCCGCATGAATGGGCAGGTCAGCCCAAACCGCCTTGCTCTGGTGGGCATTGCGGTGGGTGCAGCTCTGGGCAGTGCAGAGCAACTGATTCTGGTGCGTGCCCCGGACGGGGTGGGGCAGGCCCTCACCTTCCTGAGTGGCACCATTTACGGGGCAGATTACATCCGTTTCTACCGCCTGCTGCCTTGGGCTGCTGTTCTGCTGCCCCTCGCTTTGCTCCTGAGCCGTTACGCCAACCTCCTGAACCTTGGCGATGACAATGCGATCAGTCTGGGTGTGCGTCTGGAACGGATGCGTCTGGTGCTGCTCACGGTGGCTGTGGGTCTCGCTGCTGCTGCCGTAACTGGAGCCGGTCTGCTCGGGTTTGTGGGTCTGGTGGCCCCCCACATGGCCCGCCTGATGGTGGGACCCCAACACCAGAACAGTTTGCCGGTCAGCATGCTGCTGGGTGCCCTGCTGGTGATTGGTGCAGACACCCTCGGGCGCAGCATTTTGCCCCCCATCGAGATTCCAGCAGGTCTGCTCACGACTTTGATCGGTGCCCCTTACTTCCTGTACCTGCTGAAGAAAAACCGCTGAGGAGATCTGAAAATGAAAAAACCCTTTGCCCTTGTCGCCCTGTCCCTGCTTTCCATTGCTCAGGCCCAGACCTGCTCTGGTCGTTTGATCCAGCATGCCATGGGTGAAACCTGCGTGCCCCAGAGTGTCAAACGTCTGGTGGTGCTGGACACCGGAGAACTGGACAGTGCTCTGGCCCTTGGCATCAAACCTGTGGGTGCGGTGCAAGCGGTGGGTGGCTTTCCTTCCTACCTGAAAGACCGCACAGACGGCATCGTTGCTGTGGGCACCATTGCCGAACCCAACCTGGAAAAAATCCTGGCCCTCAAGCCCGACCTGATCCTGAGCAGCAAACTTCGCCATGGGGCCATCTACAACCAGCTTTCCAGAATTGCCCCCACGGTGATGGCCGAAACCGTGGGGGTGGTCTGGAAAGACAACCTCAAACTGAATGCGCAGGCGCTCGGGAAAATGAAACAGTACCAGTTGCTGATGAACAAGTACAACCAGCGCATTTTGCAAATCCAGAGCCAGCTCAAAAAAGCACGGGTGCAAACCACCATCAGCATTGTGCGTTTTGTGCCCGGTCAGACCCGCATCATGCTGAAAGACAACTTCATCGGGACCATCCTGAGTGATGTGAAGTTGCCCCGTCCCAAAAGCCAGAACAAAGCTGGATTCATGGACGTGGCCACCCCGGAAAGCATTCCCCTGATGGACGGACAGTACCTTTTCTACAGTGCTTACGGCCCACAGGAAGCCACCTCCATGAAAGATTACCTGCAAAGCCCCCTCTGGAAAAACCTCTCTGCGGTGAAAAATGGCCGGGTCAGAGAAGTCAACGACGACCACTGGTTCCTGGGCATCGGCATTCTTGCTGCCAACAAGGTGCTTGATGACCTGAACCGCATCTTTGACAGCAAATAAAGGACACCTCCCTTGAGCGACCTCAGCACCAAAAACCTGCACCTGTCTTACGGCAACAAAGCCATCATCGAAGACCTCTCGGTGGACCTCCGTTCTGGGGGGGTCATCAGCCTGATTGGACCCAACGGCAGCGGAAAAAGCACCCTGCTCAAATCGCTGGCCCGCCTGTTGCCTCCGCAAAAAGGCAGTGTGCTGCTGGACGGCAAAGACATCCAGAAACTGCCCACCAAACAGGTCGCCCAGAAACTCGCCATCCTGCCCCAGAGCCCCACCGCGCCTGAAGGTCTGACCGTGGAAGAACTGGTGTGGTTTGGCAGGCACCCCCACCAGAAACTGCTCTCTGGTCGAAGCAAAGAAGATCAGGAACTGGTGCAGTGGGCCATCGCCCAGACCGGCATGACCATTTTTGCCAAGACCCCTCTGGAAAACCTCTCGGGGGGCCAGAGGCAACGGGCATGGATCGCCATGAGTCTGGCTCAAGGCACCCCTTTGCTGTTGCTGGATGAACCGACCACCTATCTGGACCTCAGCCACCAGTTGGAGGTGCTGCAATTGGTGGGTCGCTTGAACCGCGACCAGAGCAAAACCATCCTGATGGTGCTCCATGACCTGAATCAGGCGATCCGTTACAGCACGCAAATTGTGGTGGTCAAAGACGGCAAGGTGCACAGTCAGGGCGACCCTGCACAGATCATGACCCACCAGCTTCTGCACGAGGTGTTCGGCCTGAAAGCCCACATCATCGAGGACCCAGATACAGGGAAACCGCACATCATTCCTTACGGCATTTCACGGATGGTCTGAAGCGGTGGGTTTGAACAGGCAGGGACCCCATCCCAGAGCTGACATTTGTCACCTTTTGCACCTGACGTTCGGCCCTTAAAATGTGACCCAAGTCGCAGTAGGATGCAGGCATGAACACCCTGATCCGGCGCTCCCCTCTGGTGGCCTTCTTTGTGCTGGCCTTGCTGATCACCTGGGTTTTTCAAATTCCAGCCCTGATGCTGGCCCACCAGAGCAACCTGACTCTCGGCAACGAAGCGAACTTTCAGCATTTTGTGTCCCTGTTGCAACCTGCTGCACAGATGGATGGGATGCTGCCCTACCTGCTGTTCAGGCTGGGGGCAGGTCCCCTGATCGCTGCCCTGTGGGTCACTTTTGCCCTTGGTGGAGGGGAAGCCGTGCAAAACCTGATCCAGAGGAGTTTGCTCTGGCGGGTTTCTGCAAAGCATTACGCACTGGTGCTGCTGATTCCTCTGTGCATGGCTGGGCTCAGCTTGCTGTTGGGACTGCTTGGTGGCGTTCAAGGGCTCAAACCGCTTTTGCAATGGAGCAGCTTTCCCTTTTTCCTGCTGTACATGGTGGTGTTCACCGGTTTTGCCGAGGAGGTCGGCTGGAGGGGCTTTGCGCTGCCTTGCCTGCAACGCAGCATGTCTGCGGAAAAAGCCTCGTGGGTGCTGGGGGTCTGGTGGGCGGTGTGGCACTTTCCTTTCATGCTGTACTTCAACCGTGACATGCCCATCATGGCGAACCTGTCGTTGCTGGCCGCTCTGGTGATGACCACCATCGGATGGACCCATGTGAACACCTTCCTGTACAACACCACCCGCAGTGTCTTCTTGATCGCTCTGCTGCACGGTCTGGGAAACACCTTGCAGTCTTATCTGGTGCTGTCCACAGGCAACATGCTGGCCCAGACCGCTTACAGCCTGATCCCATGGGCCATCGCTGTGTTCCTGCTGAAAAAATACGGTTCAGAGAACCTGTCCAGCCGTCCCAGAGCCGTCCTGAACAAATGGGGCATTGAAGAGGATGGGAAGCCTCTGGTGAACACGCCAAAACACGTCCATGCCTGAAGGGCATCAACCATGCTCCAATCATGGGCCACCTTTTAAAGTGCATCCATCAAAGCAGGAACCCTGCTGCATGAAAAGGATGGACCCATGAAAAACACACACCTGTGGATTGGACTTGCCCTGTTTGCCCTGCCCCTGAACGCCCAGAGCACCAAAACCCCCACTGCACAGCAAAAAGCCAGCAAAGGCTTCGTGACCGGAAAAGTGGTGGATGCCTCTGGAAAACCGATCGCAGGCGCACAAATCATTGCCGACAACACCCTGTATTACAACACCAACGCCATCGGTTACACCAACGCCAAAGGGGAATACCGTCTGGATGTGCGGCAACCTCTGGGCACCTGGAACATCACCGCCAAATTGCTGCTCAAATATGAAGGTGAACGCATCGAAATTGACCTGATCCCTCAAAACGATCAGGTGGTGGCCGGAAACGTGGGAGGGGTGCGCAATTTTGTCTTCAAACCTGCCGACACCACCTACGGCAACCTCGGGATGGTGAACGTGCGGATGGCTCTGGGCTTCTACCCCGAGGTGGAGCGACTGAAAGTCACCCTGAAACCTGTCGGCACCCTTGCAAACGGCACCAAAGGCAAAACCATCGAGGCCAAACTGGTCAGCACCGGAGACGGGTACATCGTGAAAAACGTGATGTATGGCACCTACGATGTGACGGTTGCTCTGGACGGCAAGACTTTGTTTGTGAGAAAAGCGGTGAGTGGTGGGCCTTCTCCGGCTTACCAGAAAGCTTTCCGGGGCGGGTTCTGGAAGGATTTCTATTCCCTGAGACCTGTGATGTTTCTGGAGGTCAGCGACGACGACTGCCCGGACATCTTGCAGGAATGTCAGGGGAAATGAACCAGAGTGCTCTGGACTGGATGGACTTTCGAAAAATTGTTCCTTACAATAAACCATGAATCCAGAAATGTTTTACACGTACTTGACCAAAGCCCGCCGTCTGTTGTGGGACAGCCTGCGCAGCCTTTCCGATGAGGAGCTTTCCAGAGCCACCCTTCCAGGCGATGGTCCACGGTGCCTCAAGGATCTGGTGTTCCATGTGGCCATTGTGGAAGACGCTTGGTTCAGGCAGGACATGCTGAAACAAACCCCCGTTTACGATGCTCTGGGACCTGAAATCCGTTCTGCAGACCAGTACTGGCATCACGAACACCAGCCTCTGGAAGAACTTTTGTCTTACTGGGAGGCCGTGGAATCCGACACCTTGCAACGCTGGCCCGAGTTGATGTCCCTTGCAGACACCGAAACCCGCATCAAAACGTTTGACGACAGACCCGAAACCATGAGCGCAGAAGAAGTCCTCTGGCATGTCATGCAACACGAAGTGCGCCACACCGCCCAGATGGTGCAAATGATCCGTTTGCTGGGCCATCAACCTCCATCTCTGGATTATGCGTTCTTGATGGCCCGTTGAATTTTTGCTTCTGAGGCAAGGAGACGAGGAGGGGTTATGCTTTCAGATCCTTGCTCAGAAAAGTAAACCGTTTACAGTTCACAGCAAGCAGATGCTCTGCGTTGCCCGCTGTGAACTGTAAACTTTGAACTGTAAACTGATAAACCAACATGGCCCTGCAATCCTGCTGTCACATGCTTCAAAGGTCGTAACGAAGTTCGGTGCTGTAACGCGTTTCGTTCATGTCCTGCTTCCAGTACCCGAGCACGTAAGCCCGTTCAGGGGTCAGGCCTTTTTGCAGACCATGTTCACGGAGGGCTTTGACCAGCGTGGATTCTCCTGCAACCCAAAAGAAAGTGCCTTCTGGAAAGGAGGCCCTTTTGACCTGTTCGATCACATCTTGCTGGGTCTGGCCTTTGTTTTGCAAAAACCAGTGGATCTGCACATCCGCTCTGGTTTGAACAGGCTGGATTTCCTGCGCGTCTGGCACAAGCATGAAGACTTCGGCGCTGGATCCCTCTGGCAGGCTTTCCAGCGTGACCATCAGGGCAGGCAAGGTGCAGTGGTCTCCGGCCAAGAGGTAGTGGGGAGCAAGCTGAACGTAAGTGCTCCCTTTGCCCGGAGGGATGATGCCCACGGTTTCCCCCACCTTTGCCCCCTCTGCCCACTGTGAAGCGATGCCTTTGCCATGCAAGACCATGTCGATGTCAATTTCTTGCTGCTCTGGACGGTAATGCCTCAGGGTGTAGGTGCGCATGGTGGGACGCACACCTTCTTTCGGCCAGAGGGGTTTGCCCGTTTCATCCTGGGTGGGCCACTCTGGGGTGACCCCGCAGGGAGGAATCAGGAGTTTCAGGTGGGTGCCAGAGTGGAAGTTTTCCAGCTCTGGTCCGTGCAGGGTGATCCTGCGCATTCTGGGGGTGAGGTGCTGCACACCTTTCACTTGCACCACCCGGAGGTCCCACAGGCGCATCATTTCACCGATTTGAGGATGGCGTCACTGAGGTCCTGAACCATCTGGCGGTCGGTGTTGGGGCCAAGCCACGGGCTGTAAGCCGGGTAGATGTAATTCACCAGATGCCCTTTGGACTGCTTGAGCAGGTTCTGGCTCTCTTTGACGCTCTCGATGGTGTCTGAAACCCCGTTGGTGAAGGGCACATGGATGACCAGCGTATCCGCAGGCACTTTCACAAGGGTTTCTTTGGAAAGCGCGTACACGCCCACCAGTCCGCCATCGTCTTTGATGCCCTCTGGGAAGTTGTAGGTGAAGCCCAGAGCCCGCATCACGTTGGCCACGCGGTTTCCGGTGTACAGGTAGTCGGTGCCCGAGGCGAAGCTGCACACCACCATGAATTTGCTGTACTTCTTGAACACCCCGGCTTTTTGCAGTTGGTTTTTGGCGTCTTTGACTTTGCGGTTGTAGTCGTTCAGGAACTGTTTGGCTCGGGCTTCTTTGCCGCCCAGCTTGGAAAGCTCGGTCATCGCGGATTTCCAGCCGTCTGTACGGTCGGTGCTGAAAGACACGGTGGGGGCAATCTGGCTGAGTTTCTGGTAATCCCCGAGGCCCTGCCAGTACAGACGGATGATCAAATCGGGCTTGAGTGCCATCAGGGTTTCCATGTTGGGGGTCATCCAGTTGCCCACGTAGGTCACGTTGTTCATGTTGCCAAAACGGAAAAAGGTCTTGTCGAGGTTCTTGATGTTGACTTTGCCGTTTGCGCCCACATCAGAGGGCTGGATGCGTGGCGAACCCACCCCGATCACATTGAGTTTGAGGGCGAAAGCGATGTCCAGCATTTCTTCGCTGATCACCACCACCCGTTTGGGGTTTTTGGGAACCACGGTGGTGCCTTCGTCGTGTTTGAGGGTGACGGTGCTCTGGGCCAGAGCAGCACCAAAGAGCAGGGGCAGGGTGAGCAGAACGGATTTCAGGCTTTTGTGCAACATGGGGGTCCTCTGGAAAAAAGGGGGCCTTCCAGCATGAAAATGCTGGTTCAGGAGAGCAGGATTGTGGAGAACAAAACCATCCACCCCTCATACCTGAGTGGTGTGGTCGGATTTACGTTGCCACTATAGAAGATCAATCCCGAGCTGTCAACTCGGAATTACGTGTGGCCCTGAACATCACACATTTCGGTATTCGTACAGGGAGAATTGGGCCATTTCTTTGCCAGAGGGTTTTTCCAGCGACACAAAACTGCCTGCACCGACCTGTCCCACATCCACCACCATCACCTGCGTCCCTGAGAACACCTCGATCCAACGGCCATCCACAAAAAACCACACATCCCGACCTGCCAGAGGACCCCGATGCTGGTTGACCCGCACTTCTTGCTGCTGAAGGTCAAACTCCACAAGAACACCCGATTCTGCTGGAGAGGTGCAATGAAGGCGCACCCGAACCATGCCCCCATCTTCAGGAAGTTGCATCCGCAACAAATACGCCTGTTTGAGCAGCAAAAACACAGTGGGTTGATGGTGGATGGGGGCATTTTCATAGGAGGCGTAACGGTCCAGATACCCCGGATACACCGCAGGCAACACCTGCAAGGTCCCCTCCTGCACCTCCAGACGGGCAGGCAAAGAAAGCGTCAGATGCCCCTCCAGAGAGGCCATCCAGCCCTGAAGCATTTGCTGTCCACGCGAGGAAACCACCACAGGTTGCCTGAGGGGCTCCCCCACCTGCAACACCTGCGAGTGCTCCCACAAAAACCGACCCTCACGAAAAGAACCCAGCAAGGCATAGGTGGTGCGTGTCCCCGGCGAATGGTACAAGAGCACATGCACCCCATCCACTTCCAGCAAACAGGGATTGTAATGCAAATCTTGCGTGTCCTGCTCGGGCAAAACGTAGAGTTCTCCTGTGGACACCCAATGGTCCGGGGTGTGCATGCGGTACGCCACAAAAGCCACCCTCCCCGAGGGGAACACTGCCGTCATCAGGCAATAGATCTGGTCCCATTCGGTGTAAATGCAAGGCCCTGTGATCAGTGTGGGAGCAGGTGAGCGGGCCACCCACAAGAAACTGGGAGACGAAAGCAGGTTCCAATGCCCGTCAGGTTGCCGCACATGCAAAGAGACCACCGACCTCTGGTGCTGGATCGACACCCCGAGCACATGCGCCTGCCCCTCATGCTCGAAAGCTGCCCCAGACCAGAGCCTCTGGGGGGTGCGGGCCTCCATCCGGTCTGTTTTTTTGCGCCAACGGATCAGGTCAGGGCTGCCGTAAATCTCCCAGCCCATCTGGTCTGATGTCTGGTGAAAACACAGGTGCTCTCCCTGAATGCGGGCCACCAGAGGACGCGTGTCCAGAGGGTGTGAAAAAACCGCGTGGTATTTGGGTTCCGCCATGGACGCTGACCTCTCAGACTGCATGTTTCCCCTCCTGATGTTCTGTGTGGATTCTGCTCCTCCAGCCAGAATTCCCCTCTTGCCTGGAGGGGAGTTCTGCTTCAAGGAAAGGGAGAGGTCCCTTAAGGGATGCATTTCAACCTTTGACGCTGCCTGCCATCATGCCGCGCACAAAGTACCTCTGGAAGCCCAAAAACACCACCAGAGGAATCAGCATGCTGATGAAAGCTCCAGCCGTCAGCAGGTTCCACTGGGTCTGGTAGGTGCCCAGCATTTGCAAAATGCGCTGGGGCAAAACCATGTATTCCTGCTTTTCGCCCATGAAGACCAGAGGCACCAGCACACCGTTCCAGACCCACAAAAACTGAAAGATTGCAAAGGAAGCCAAGGCAGGCAAGGACAGCGGAAACACAATCTTGTTGAACACCGTGAAGTGCGAAGCCCCATCGATGAACGCCGACTCGAAGATGTCTCTGGGGAGGGTGGAAATGTAGTTGTAGAGCAGGTAAGTGGCCAGTGAAAGGCCGAATCCAGTGTTGGCCAACCACACCCCGAGGAAAGTCCCGTTCAGGCCCAGCACATTGTAATCTTTCAGCACGGGAATCAGGGCAATCTGGAAGGGCACCACCAGCAAAGCCACCACCACTGTGAACAGAAATTGGCTGGCTGGCAATCGCATCCAAGCAAAAGCGTAAGCGGCAATGGCTGCCAGAAAAATTGGAATGACCGTGGAGGGAATGGTCATGATGATGGTGTTCATCACCGACTTCAGAAGCTGAATGTCCCCTTCGTTGCGGTCCAGATTCACTTGCACCTGATCCAGACCCAACCCGAGCACAATGCGGTAATTGTCGAGGGTGAGGCGCACCTTCTCGGGGTTGAACAGCACCGTCCACCAACCCGAGCCGTTCACGTCGTCCGGTGGGCGAATGGAGGTGATGAGAAGCCCCAGTGTGGGCAAAGTCCACAGCAAAGCCAGCACGACCAGCACGGTGTAAATCAGCACAGACCCGAGCAAACGGTACTCTGGGCTTTTCTTGCGGGCCTTGACGCCCTTTTGCTGAATGGTGAATTTGGAAGGTCCAGAGGTGCCCATCAAAAACCTGCTTTCTGGTGGCTGCTGCGGAATTCACGCACGTTGTAATACACCACAGGGAGCACGGTCAGCAGCAGCACAATGGCAATGGCCGAGCCTTTGCCAAAATCTCCCGCTTCGAACATCTGGCGGTACTGCTCGTTGGCAATCACCTGCGTTCCGAAGTTTCCTCCGGTCATGCCCAGCACGATGTCGAAAATTTTCAGGGTGAAAATGATGATGGTGGTGGTCACCGCAATGATGGTTCCCCGAATGTAAGGGATGGTGACCTGAAAGAACGATTGGATTTCGTTTGCTCCATCAATGCGGGCCGCTTCCAGCAACTCTGAAGGCACCCCTTTGATGGCCGCCGAGAAAATCACCATGGCATAACCCGCCTGCATCCAGATCAGGATCACCACCAGAAACAGGGTGTTCCAGGGCTGCAAAATCAGCCACGGTTGCGGAACCTCTCCGACAGAAGTGAGGAGGGCATTCAGCAATCCAATCTGGGTCTCTCCTGGCTGAAAGTGGTACACGAAACGCCAGATCACTGCGCTGCCAATCATGCTGATGGCCATCGGCAAGAAAATCAGGGATTTGATGGTCACCTCAAACCACGGATGGGTGCGGTCTGCCAGAGTGGCAATCACCAGTCCAGCCACCACGCTGAGTCCAGAGCCCACCACCAGCCAGATCAGGTTGTTTTTGAAGCTCTCCAGCATTGGACCACTGGTGAAGGCATACAGGTAATTTTCCAGACCAATAAATGTCCCAGAGCCGTCAAAGAAACTCAGGTACAGGGTTCGGAAAGTGGGAATCAGCAGGTAGTAGGCCAGAATCAACAAAGCCGGGCCAGCAAAAATCCATGGGACGACCAGCCCTCGCCAGCGTTCCTGCAAACTTTCGGTGATCATGTTGGCGAGGTAAAAAAGCACCCAGATGCCCAGCACGCCCCACAGAATGGAGGTGAGGAAAATGGCCCACTCTGGTGCGTCACCCGCTTTGAGGAACACAAAAATCCGTCTGAAAAATTCCAGAGCAAGCACCATCAAGACCCCATACAACAAGAGGTTTTTCAGGTTGGCGGGTTCGCCTTTGCTCTGGGGGAAAGCCTGCTTTGTGGCTTTCCGTTTTTTGGGGGTTTGATGCATTGTGGTTCTCCTGTTGTGCGTCAGAAAAGGAACTGGTGGAGGGGGTACCCCCCACCAGTTCAGAGATCACTTGCCGTAAGCAGCGTCAATGTCTTTGAGGACTTGATCGAGGTTCTTGCCGGTGAAGTAATCGGTGGTGCCTTTCCAGAACGCAAGGTTCACCGCCGAGGGCATGGCGTCAGAGGCGTCGAAGCGGGCCGCTTTTGCAGAGAGGAGGATGCGAACAAAAGACTGCTCAAGCTGGGTTTTGTAAGCCTTGCGATTCTGGTCTTTGTGGGGGAACAGCGCTCCACCGTCTGCGGCCCAAGGGGCAGCGCTGGCTCCGGTGGCGAGGAACTCCATGAATTTCTTCACTTCAGGACGGTCTTTGCCTTTGAAGACCACATACTGGTCTCCGCCGACCTCCAAAGTGGTGGGGAGTTTCTCATCGATCATGGGCAGCATGAACACACCCACTTCTTTGTCGAGGTTGGCCTGCACGTCGTCTTGCAGGAATCCGGTGGCAAAAGAGCCTTGCAAATTCATCCAGCACTTGGCTGGGTTGGCATAAACCCCCTGAGAAGCATCGCGGAAGTTGGTGACCGCCACCGTGGTTTTGCCGCCGTACACGTAGCCGGGCGTGGTGACGATGTCATCGAGCACACCCCAAGCTTTGCGGACCTCTGGAGAATCAAATTTGACTTTGTTGGTGATCCACTTGTCGTACACGCTGGCTGGAGCGGTTCTCAGCAGGATGTTTTCCAACCAGTCGGTGGCCGCCCATCCGGTGGCTCCACCAGACTCGATGCCAATGCACCAAGGGGCGGTTTTGGTGGCAGCCATCTTTTTGGTGAGGGCTTGCAGCTCGGGCCAGGTTTTGGGCACTTTGTAACCTGCATTTTTGAAGGCGGTTTTGTTGTAGAACACCAGCCCTTTGACGTTGACCCGGTGGAAAATGCCGTAGGCTTTGCCGTCTTCTGCGGTGCCAAGGTCCAGCCATGCAGGGGAATAGTTGCGTTTCACGAGGGTCAGGGCACTGTTCCAGAGGGGCACCAGCACCCCTTTTTGTGCGAGGTCGTACATCACACCGGGCTGAGGAATGGCAGCGATGTCCGGGTAATTTCCGGCTTGAACGCGCACGTTGATCAGGGTGACAAAATCGGCGCTGCCGGTGTAGTTGACTTTGATGCCGGGGTTTTTGGCCTCAAACGCGTTGATGACTTTCTGAAAGGACTGCTGGTCCTGTCCGGTGAAGTTGCCGAAGACCGTAACGGTTTTCTGTTGGGCCAAGGCAAGGCTGGAGGTGAGGATCAAACTGATGGCAATGGCGGTCCGTTGAGGCATTTGGGGTGCCCTCCTTCTGATTTTTCGTAAGCGCTTTAGGTAAGGGTAAACCCTTTGCGTAATTCAGTCAAGACAAGAATTGCAAGCTTCTAAAATATCCTTTCTGAGAACAGTTTTTCTGCATTGGTCTTTTCAATCGAAAGTTTTGAAGCGTTTTTTTTGACTCGATTTAAAATTTTTTCAAAAACTTGTTTTGTTCGTTCAAAACGGAATATTTTTCTTGACTCGCCGAAAATTCACTCATCTGTAGCGATACCGAAAGCAAAAATCACTCGGACTGGATCAAGGCAAATCCCCAAAAGATGTGTGATTTCCAGAAAAGCAATCACAGGTTACATTTGGGACGCATGGCATGCACCGTAAATCCGGCTCGACGGCCAGGAAAAACCGCTTTCCATTCATGATTTCATCCAGATCAATCTTTTTGCCAGCAGAAAACCACTACAGAGCTGCCTTTGTCCATTTGACCTTGCACCTCATCACCACGGGAGGTTCTGGGAGTCGACTTCCATTCGCAAGACCCATCCATGCCAAAAAATCAATCATTATCGTAAACGCTTACGGTAACCCTGCTGGCCTGAGGCCCACAATCACTTTCCGGTTCTGCTGCCAGACAGGTCTTTTGGGGCTCTTCACGGGTTGTCATGCCCAAAACTCCACCGAAAAGCACGTTGCTCTCTTGGGGTGCCATTGGACCATTGATTTCAGGGGACTCCCGAGGGGTTGCCAAACTGAATTTGGAATGCTAGGCTCTTCAAAGCCGACTAATCTTGTCGGATTAATCAAGATAGGAGTCTTCATGAAACGCACCCTGATCACTCTGGTGCTTGCTGCTTCCACAGCGCAAGCCGTGACCGTCACGCACCTTGGCGGAACCACCGAACTGAAAAGCACCCCCAAGCGCATTGTCGCGCTGGAATACAACTATCAAGACGCCCTGCTGAAACTGGGCATCAAACCTGTGGGCGTGGCTGACCATGGTTACGGTCCCCTCCCCCACCTTGCCAAGGGCCTCAAAGGGGTCCCGAGCGTGGGATACCTGAGTGAACCCAACCTTGAATCCATCATGGCCCTCAAGCCAGACCTGATTCTCGCCGATGCCGAGCGCCACAAGGCCATTTATGCCCAGCTCTCCAAAATTGCCCCCACCATCCTGTACAACACCTATTACGGCAGCTATCAGGACCAGTTGGAGCAGTTTTCAGAGATTGCCAAAATCGTGGACAAAGAGGCTCTGGCCAAAAACGCCCTGCAGGAACACAAACGCATTTTTGACAAAGCCAAAATTCTGGCCAAACCCACCAGCTTTGTGACCGGAGTGATGACCCCCACCGATTTCTGGGTGCACACCGACAAGAGCTTTGTGGGCTCCTTGCTCAGCACCCTCGGACTGAAAACCCCGGTGCACAACAACCAGGACGGCACCCAGTACAAAATCACCCTTGAAAACCTGATTGCCTACAACCCTGAGACCCTGATCATCATGATCAACCCTGGCGACGAAGCCCTCCTGAACGAGTGGAAGAAAAACCCCCTGTTCCAGAGCTTGAAAGCCGTCAAGTACAAGCGGGTCTACACCTTCAGCCGTGAACTCTGGGCCAAAGGACGTGGCATTCAGGGCCTCAACCTGATTTTGCAGCAAGCCAGCACCAGTGGCCTCCTGACCCACAAACCCCAGCAACCCTGAGGTGACCCATGCCCCTGAAACTTGCCCTGATCGCTTACCTGCCCACCGACTCGGTGACCTTGGGGTTCTTGCCTGCCGCCCAGCAACTCGGGTGGCAGGTGACCCTCTACACCAACCTCCCAGAGCTGCACCACAAGGCCTATGGGCACCTGCCTTTTGAAGTGAACATCGTGCACGCCGAGGTGTTTCAGGTCCAGAGCTTGATTGCCACAGTCAGCCAGAATGGCACGCCTGATGTGGTGTTCACCAACTCCGATCACCTGCAAACCCAGACCGCCCTGCTGGCAGATTACTTTGACCTGCCGAGCAAACCCTGGAAAGCCGCTTACCGCTGCAAAAACAAACGGGAAATGCGGATACAGCTCGGGGAAACCCTGCACCACACCGTGCTGGAACCCCATCATGAGGTGCCCACCGACCATCCCTATCCGGTGGTCCTGAAACCCAGAGAAGGCGTGTCCAGCAAACACGCTTACTTCATTGAGGATGCCGCCACCCTGCTGGAACGCACCCGGCACATCTGGGCCGAAGACCCCATCCCTCTGGTCATCGAAGGGTATTTGCAGGGAGACCTGTACACACTGGAAACCCTCGGGGATGGAGAAAAAACCGTGGTGCTGGGCGGATTTAAAACCACCATCAGCCCACCTCCATATTTCATAGAACAGAGGCTGGACTGGCAACCTGACCTTCCAGAGCAGCTTGTGAAGGACGTGCTCGGGCAACTGGAAAAGCTGGGCGTGGGTTTTGGAAGTTGCCACACCGAATGCGTGTGGGATGGGAAAACTGCAACACTGATCGAGGTGAATTACCGCAACATCGGCGACCAGTGCGATCTGCTCTTGCAAGACCTCCTGAAATTTTCTCTGTTCGAGTGGGTGCTGAAAATCCACGCTGGGGCCAAACTGCCAGAGCTGAACCTGCCCAGAAAACATGCCACCGTGCACTACCTGTTCCCGGATCAGGATGGAACGGTGACATCCGCACCTGAAAACCAGACTTTCGTTTCAGACGGGGTGCAGGCCGAGGTGCAGGTGATCAGCAACGTGGGAGATGAAGTGGATGCCACCTCCAGCAACCCCAGCAGTCTGGGCCTGATCCGCCTGATCGGAGAGAGCCCAGAGCACATCCAGCAAGCCATTGACACCCTTGAAAGGACCCTGACATGGCACATCCAGCCCCTGCAACTGGCTCCGACCTCATGAAAGAGCACCCGCAGATGGGCCAGAGCCTGCTCACGGCCCTGCTGCGGGAAAATGTGGAACACCTTGATGCCTCACGTGAACTGCATCCCAGATGGGGATGGTGCGCCAGACACCAGCAGCACTGGATTCCCCTGCAAAAAGACGGCCTCTGGCACACCGTTCAAGCCACTACATCAGAAGTGTGGGATGAAGAGAAGCAAAAGTGGATTCCTGCTCTGGATTTCATCGAAACCCTGAATTTGCCTTTTTTTGCAGGCCTGCAAGCAGAACTTCAATCTGCCCTCGAATATGAAACTTACCGTGCAAAGCACCAGAAAACCCTGCTCAAACGCTCCAGTCCGAAAACTTTGCTGGATTTTGACCGTCTGGCCTCCCTGCTGAACCACCCAATTTATCCGTTGCCTGCCAGAACAGGCTTTTCCAGTTCAGACCTTGAAGCCTACTGCCCCGAGTCCAGCTCTGGATTTTTGCTGCGCTGGGTGGCTGTTCCCTGTGATCAGGTGACAGTGGTGGGAAAACAACCTGACTTCTTCCCCTCTTTTGCAGAGGTGGGCCTGAAGGACCGGACAGACCATGTGCTGTTTCCAGTGCATCCCCACACCCTGTCCTTTTTGGGTGAGCACCAGAGCATTCAGGTGGCTCCAGAGCCATTTTTAAAGGTCCATCCCACCCTGTCTTTGCGCACCCTGGTGATCGAAGGGCACGAACGGTTTCATTTGAAAGTGCCGCTGATGGTTCGAACCCTCGGGCAGCGCAATGTGCGGACCCTGCACCCAGATTCTTTTCAGGACGGTCACCGCATGCAAGAGGTGCTCGCAGCCCTGCTGGGCAATGACCTCCTGCTGACCGATGAAAGCCATTACGCCCATGCAGGATGTCCAGAGCTGGGTTACCTGCTGCGCACCTACCCTGAATTTCCTGCAAACAGTCCCGAAAAAAGTGTGGCTCTGGGCCTCGCAGGATTGCTGGCACCACATCCAGAGGGAAAAACCGTGCTGGAACACCTGAGCAAGGACCCTCTGAACCTTCTGAAAAACACCGTTCAGAAGCTGCTGGAACTGCACCTGACCTTGGCCTTGCAGCATGGCGTGGTGCTGGAGGCCCACCAGCAAAACACCACCTTGCTGATTCAGGGAGATCAGGTGCAAATCCTCCTGAGGGACAACGATTCCCCGAGAATCCTCTGGTCGTTTTTCAAAGCGCGCCATCCAGTGCTGGCAAGGCACCTGCAACCTCTGGGCGATGAGCGCATCGAAACCGACGATCCACACGTGCTGGCCGACATGTTCATCACCATCATCTTGCACCTGTGCGTGACCTCGGTGTTGCAGCAGGCTGCACAGAAAAACCTGCTGGACCTTTCTGAAGGGTTGAGATTTGTACGCGCCTGCATTCTGGAGGTGCTGCAGAAAAACCGGCTTTCACCTCTGGCAGAGGTCTTTGAGGCACGCATCTTAAATGCAGAAACCTATCCCTCCAAACGCATGCTCAGTGCAGGCACCCTGTATCCCAAAGACATGCTGGGGGCCACAGACATCAACAAGTGTTACCGACATGATGCGCCCAATTACTTGAAAGAGCGTTCAGCGGTCAGCGATCAGCCGTCAGCAAGAACTTCATCTGGCATTTGAATTTTGGTCTGAGCCAACCCTCAAACACCCAGAGTCAATGCAAAGTCGTTGTTCGCACGATGCACACAGGAAGATGTCAGCCAGAAGGAGCGTTTTCCTCCGATCCCGTGAGCCTGCAAAACCTAAATGGGGTTTACCGTTTGATCTTGCTGTCTTCGAAGGCCAAAGCTTCTGGAGCCTTTTCGCTGAAAGCTGAAGGCTGATCGCTGACCGCTTTTTCAGTGGACCTGCCAAACTTCAGGCTTTACACTTCCCCTCCTCACACACCCACGAAAGCACACCATGAACACAACCGTCACTGCGGTGGTGGTGGTCAGCCACTTTCTGGCGGCCTTCACCGCTCTGGGCCTGCCCCCTTACCTGACCGAAGCCCTTCATTCACTGGGAGACCCCGAAGGCCGATGGGCCGGAATCCTGTACATCCTGCCCACCACCTGCATTGCCCTGAGCGCTCCTTTCTGGGGCAGGGTTGCAGACCGCTTTGGACCCCGCAAAATGCTGATCCGTGCGCAACTCGGGCTGGCCCTCAGTTACTTTTTGACCAGCCAATCGAGCAGTGTGGGGATGCTGGCCGTCAGCCTGATTGTGCAGGGCTTGCTGGGAGGTACGTTTTCAGCGTCCAGTGCGTTTTTGGGTGCCCACTTGCAAGGCAAACCGCTCAGTGCAGCCCTCACCCTGATGCAAAGTTCTGCACGCATGGCCCTGCTGGTGGCCCCGGTCACGGTGGGCTTGCTGATCCAGCACCATTCGATTCTGGAACTGTACCGTTTCTTTTGCGTGCTGCCGCTGTTGTCGGCCTTTTTGACCCTCTGGCTTCCAGAGCAAAAGCCAAATCAGCAAACCACCAAACGCACCCGAGGTTCCCTGAGAGGGGCTGGACGGATGTTCTGGATGGAGCTGCTGTTTGTGCTGTCCACCATCCTGAGTTTCCCCTATTTCATTGAACAGGTGAAACCCCTGACCCAACTGGCGTGGGTGCCCGGCCTGCTCTTTGCCTTGCCTCACTTTGCATATCTGCTGGCCGTTCCGGTGCTGAACCGCATCTCTGGCTTGACCCCTCTGGCGGTGGGTTTTGTGCTGGTGGGCTTCACTTTGCTGGGACACATCTGGGCCACCGACTTGATGGTGCTTGGGGTCCTCAGGTTGCTGCTCGGGGTGGGGATGGCCATTTGCATCATGCGGATCAACGATCAGGCCGCCGAACTTGCCCGAGTGCACCCCTCTGGACAACTGTTCGGTGTGCTGGAAGCTTACGGAAAAGCCGGAGCGGTGCTGGCTGGAGTGCTTTCCAGCCTCTTGAGCCCGGACCCTTTGTGGACGTACTGGCTGGCCGGGACGGTGGCTCTGGCCAGCATCACCCTCACCTTGCTGCCCGAAAGGAGACACGATGACCACACACACCCTCAAACCTGAGCGGTTCATCTGGCACAACCTGCTGAACTGCTTCCTGCGCGAACTCCAGCCCAAGACCGAAATTCAGGGGCATCACCTGCTGGTTCCTTTTGAATGCACCCAGAAAACCCTGAAAGTGGGCCTGACCTCCAGAGATCCTTTGCACTTCTCCGATGAGGTGTGGCTGCAAGACGGCAAATTCTGGGTTCCCACGCACTGGGAACAGCTCGGGGAGGTGCTGGAACAGGAGTTGTCGCTGCGCACCGGAACCCCCAATCCAGAGTTCAAAGCCTTGCTTCAGGAAAGTGCCCGTTTCACCCTGCGCTTTCTGGAAGCCAGAACCACCCCTCCAGAGGACGGGTATTTGCGTTCAGAGCAAAGCCTGATGCTGGGACACCGTTTTCATCCGACCCCCAAAAGCCGCTCTGGGAATTTTGCCAGCTGGGAGAGGTACTCTCCAGAGCTGAAAACCCGTTTTGCCTTGCGTTATTTTGCTGTCCGGGAAGACTTTTTCGATTCCAACCGTGAAGACCTCTGCCGTTTTGAGCACGAAGAAATTCAGGCTCCAGAGGGGTACCGTTTGCTGCCTGCCCACCCCTGGCAGGCCAAACTTGCCGTGGCCCAACCTGCCATTGCAAAAGCATCACAAGACGGAATTTTGCTGGACCTCGGAGAAGGAGAAATTCTGTACAGCCCGACCTCCAGCATCCGCACCCTGTACCGTGAAGGGCATCCGTGGTTTTACAAGTTCAGCTTGCACGCCCGCATCACCAACTGCTTGCGCAAGAATGCCGACTACGAATTGACCTCTGCCACCCTACTGACTGAGCACTTTGAAGGGATTGAAAGGGAATTCCTCGGGCTATTCCCCTCTGCCAGAGTCCTGAAAGAGCCTGCCTACTGCACGGTCAAACTGGACACCCACAGCCGGGAGTACCTCGGGATGCTGCTCAGGGAAAATCCCCTCCTGAATCAAAAAGCAGGTGAGGAAACCGTGCTGTGCGCTGTCCTGTGCGATGAGGCCCACGAGCACCCCCAAAACCTTGCCCACCTGAGAAACGACCTCTTGCTGAAATGGTGGGAAAAATACGTGCAAGAAGTGGTTCCACCTGTGCTTTACCTGCTGTTTCAGCAGGGCATGGTGCTGGAGCCTCACCTTCAGAATGTGCTGATTGTGCTGAAAGACGGGATGCCCTCTGGGGTGGTGTTCCGGGATCTGGAAGGCACCAAACTTCTGCCGGGTCACCTCTCAGCAAAGCTGCAAGAGGCCCCAGAGCAAGTGCAAAACGCAGTCACCTACAGCCGTGAGCAGGGTTTCAAGCGGGTGGCTTACTGCCTGCTGGTCAACCACCTGCTGGAAGTCGGAAGGGCCATTTTGCTGAAAGCCCCTTTCCTGAAAAAGCAACTCTGGACTGCCTTGCGTGAAACCCTGCTCCAGCACCAGCAGCGTTTTGGTCCAGAGCCTGAACTGCAAGCCCTGCTGGACGGTGCAGACTGGCCTGCCAAGACCAATTTGCTGAACCGCTGGCAACGCCAGAGGGACCGCGAAGCCGGATATGTGGGCGTGCCCAGCCCCCTGAGGGACCTGTGATTCCAGAACAGGTGTTTAATCAACTGGACCGCCTTCCAGCCCATCCCACCTACCTTTACGATCTGGATGGTCTTGAGAAACATGTCCAGAAAGTGAAAACTGCCCTTGGGAAGGTGGAAGTGCTGTACGCAGCCAAAGCCAACCCGGACCCCAGAATCCTGCAAGCGGTGTTTCCTCATGTGGACGGCTTTGAAGTGGCTTCAGGAGGAGAACTCTCCCATGTGCACCAGCATTTCCCTCAGGCCAGCCTTGCTTTTGGAGGTCCAGCCAAATTGACCTCTGACCTGAAGCTGGCTCTGGAGAAAGGCATCCAGCGCATCCATGTGGAAAGCCCTGCTGAACTGCAAAAACTGGCCCTTCTGGCCCGAGAATTGCAGTGCACTGCCCATGTGCTGCTCAGGGCCAACCTGAACCTCAAAATCGAGGGGGTGCCTCTGGCGATGGGGGGTCGCCCTTCCCCTTTTGGCATGGATGAAACGCTGCTGGAAAGCTGTCTGCCCATCCTGAAACAGCACCCAGAGCTGCACTGTCACGGCATCCATGCCCATCTGGCCTCGGGCCTGAAAGATGCAGAAACCCACCTGCATTTGCTGTCAGGGGTGATGGACTGGTTCAGGGGGTTCATCAGTCAACACAGACTGGACTGGCAGGAACTCAATCTGGGCGGAGGGATGGGCGTGGATTACCAGACCCGTAAGCCTTACGACTGGCACACCCTCGGGGAGGGGCTTCATCAGGTGAAGGACCTGAAATTGCGCATCGAGCCCGGACGCAGCTTGGTGGCTTCATGTGGATATTACGCCACACCCATTCTGGACATCAAATCCAGCCACGGAGAAACTTTTGTGATCGTGCAGGGAGGGACCCACCATTTCCGCACCCCGGCAGCCCAGAACCACAGCCATCCGTTTCAGATCAAACCCATGCATGCTCCAGAAGTCCAGAACTGCACCGTGAATGTGGTGGGTCAACTGTGCACCCCAAAAGACCGGCTGAGCACTGCTGTGCAGGTTCAGGGTGCTGCGGTGGGAGACTGGGTGGTGTTTCCTCTGGCTGGAGGGTACGCATGGAACATCTCGCACACGGCTTTTCTGATGCATCCAGAGCCGAATTTCGTGTATTTGCAGAACCTTTGAGGGTCAGTCCAGGGTGCTGCGTCTGGCCTCCTGCAGCATCCCTGCACTCAGGGCCTTTTCAATCTCCTCGTAGTGGTGCAATTTCAGGTTGATCGCACGCAGGGCCTCTTGCAGCTTTGCCATCTGGGCCTGCACCTGCTCTTGATGTTCTTGCAGAATGGCTTTGCGCTGGGGTGCGCTTGCCTCTCCTTGCAACACCAGTTGCACATAACGCTGGATTTTTTCCAGAGGCATCCCGGTGCTGCGCAGGTGCATCAGGAATTTCAGCCAGCGGATTTGCTGTTCGGAGTACCTGCGGTGGTTGCTGGAGGGGATGCGCTCGGGCATCACCAGCCCCAGTTTTTCGTAGTACCTCAGGGTGTCTTCTGAGAGGCCAGAGGCTTCCACGGCTTCTCGCATGGTCAGCAGCACGGGGTTCAGGCTGGAGGAGGTCATGTTTGATGGTAAACCTGAAACCGCCCTCTTTTCCAGCGTTGGAATGGGGGCTTGACCTGGAGTGAACTCCAGATCCTAACATGGCAGCATGAAGACTGCACTGATCACCGGAACATCCACAGGCATCGGACAGGACACCGCCCTCACCCTCGCACGCGCAGGACTGCAAGTGATTGCCACCATGCGAGACACCTCCAAAGGGCAGGTTTTGCTGGAACAGGCCCAGTCCGAAGGGCTTGCATTAGAAGTGCAGCAACTGGACGTGCAAAACCCCGAGCAAATCGCTGCAGTGGTGGAGGGGATCATCGCCAGATTCGGTCATCTGGATGTGCTGGTCAACAATGCTGGCGCAGGTTATCTGGGCACCACCGAAGAAACCCCTGTGGAAGACCTCTTGCGGGTGATGGATGTCAACTTTGTGGGCGCTTACCGCCTCACCCGTCAGGTATTGCCCCACATGCGCGAGCGGGGTCAGGGGCACATCATCAGTGTCAGCAGCATTGGGGGCCTGATCGGTCAACCGTTCAACGATGCGTACTGTGCAGCCAAATTCGCTCTGGAAGGCATGATGGAAAGCCTCGCTGCCGTGATGCAGCATTACGGGGTGCGCGTGTCCCTGATTGAACCCGGTCCGGTCAACACCGCTTTCGTGACCAATGCAGGAGGCCAGATCACTGGAGGTGCCCTCACCCAACCAGAGCAAGACAGCCCTTACCGTCCTTTGCTGAATGCCTATCTCAGTGGATCTGCAGAGGTGTTCAGAACCCTCGGACAAACCGGAGCAGACGTGGCACAGGTGATTTTAGAGGCCATTCAGGCCGAAAAACCCCATTTGCGTTACCAGACCTCTGGCAACATCCAGCACCTGACTTCCCTGAAATACGTGGATCCCACAGGGGATTCGGTCTTGCAAATCACCTCTGGTCGTCTGGCCCCCAGAGAGTCTTAAACCCAGCACAACGGATGGGAAATTCAAGCCGGATCCTGTCCGTAAGCCAGCCAGCCTTGCAAATTCAATGGAACCCCCTGAAGGTGCTTTGCAGCCCCGAGCACCTTGATGCTGAGCACCATCAGGTGGTCCAGATCAAAATGGCGGTGGGCATGGTGGCGCAAGTACACCCCAAAGTGGTGGTTTTCCATGCCCTGCAAAAGCAAGTGCACCTGCTTTACAGTGAGAGGGGTGTCCTCGGGGGTGTCCAGAGCAGCTTTGATGTCCTGCACCTCCTCAAGCACCTGCATGGCATCTGTGTCTTCTGGATCTGGGCACAGAAACCGGCTGATTGGGGCAGCATCATCACGGTCCAGATGGTAGAGGTGAAGTTGCTCTCTGGCACGGGTGATCGCCACGTACAGCACCCGCCTTTCCTCTTCCAGCAGGTGTGAATGGTCCAGAGAACGCGCTGCTGGGAAGGTGCCTTCATTCAAGCCCGGCACGAAGACCACAGGCCATTCCAGACCTTTGGCCCGGTAAGGGGTGGTGATCAGCACCCGGTCTTCTGTGAGGCGGTTCAAGGTTTCCTCGCGGAAAGCCATGAATTCCATGTGCTGCAAGAATTCTGCAGCAGTGCCTTTGCCTTCGGCGTAACGGGTCAGATTACGCACTCCTAGCATGCGGGCCTCTGCCAGTTCAGGGTCTGCGGTGGTGTTTTGCAGGTGCTGGTCGTAATTGGTGTAGTACAGCAGGTGGTCCAGAATCCGCTGGGCGCTTTCTGCATTTTGCACCATTTTCAAAAGCTCTTCCAGCACAAAATGAAGCTGTTGCAAACCTGCCTGGAACCTCTGAAAATGGCTGCTCTGGCTGTCCTGCTGAAGCTGCGAAAGCAGTTCTTCTTCACGTCCCAGCAACCTGACAAACAGGGACTGCACGTACTGCCGGGTGATGAACCGCCTCGGGTTCATGGCGATGGACAGAAACTGGCTTTTCAGGTCACGGACCTCTGGAGGAGAAAGTTTCTCGCCAGAATGCAAACGGTCCAGAGTTTGCAAAACCTTCAGGTGGTTCAGGAGGACCAGAATTTCATCCCGTTTGTAGAAGTATTTTCCGCCCGGAATGCGGTAAGGGATTTTGCGCTCAATCAGTTCGGTTTCCAAAAAGGGGGTCAGGGCATAACTGCGCACCAGAATGGCATGATCTTGCCACTTCATGCCTTTTTGCAGGTTGTGTTCGATGGTGTCTGCGATGTCTCTGGCGCCTTCAAATTGCGAGTTCACGCCCACAATGCGGGTTTGCCCATCAAACCCCTGTGTGAGGCGCAACGGTTTGACCACCCGGTGCTCGTTCTGGGAAATCACGAAATTCGCCAGAGCAAGCTGTGAGGCTCTGGACCTGAAATTGTGCGTGATGAAATAGGTTTTCGCTTCGTACCGCTCCTGAAAATTCAGGATGAACTCTGGGCTGGAGCCACGCCAACTGTAAATGGTCTGGTCGTCGTCTCCAAAAGCCATGATGTTCTGGTGCCGGTTCAGCAACAGGTGCACCAACTCCGACTGTGCGAGGTTGAGGTCCTGAAACTCATCCACCATCAGGCAGTCGTACCACCCCCCCACCTCCTGCAAAAGCTCGGGGTGACGGGTGCACAATTCCCACGCCAGCACGGTCATGTCATCGAAGGTGATGAAGTGTTCCCGTTCACGAAGCTGCTCGAAAGAGCGGTACAGCTCCAGATAATGGGGCATCCCCTCTGGAGGTTGCGCCTGAGACGCCACTTTCAAACCTTCCTCTGGGAAATCCCAGACCAGAAGCTCTGCATACTGCAAGTGGGCTTTGCAGCGTCCCACGTAATTCCAGAAGTCTTCCGGGTCAAACGGGTCCAGAGGCATCCCTTTCAAACGGGCTTCACGCAGGATTTGCTGCAAAAGTCGAGGACGGGTGTTCTGGCCCTCTGCCTCCGATTTGAAAGCAGACAAAAAACCCATCTCTACAGCCTTTTTCAGGATGGCGAGACCCACACTGTGCAGGGTTTTCACCTGCACCCGTTCCAGCCCTTTCACCCCAGAGAGTTTTTGCTGGATGTCTTTGACACTTTCACGCGAAAAACTGGTGGCCAGAATGCGCTCTGGACGGAAAAAACCTTCTTGCACCAGACGGACCGTGCGGGCTTTCAGGCAGGTGGTTTTGCCTGCCCCTGCCACGGCATAAACCAGAGCAGCCCCCGTGTTGTGCTGGACGATTTTTTGTTGCTCGGGGGTGAGGTGGGTCATGGGGTCACAGTCGGGTCCTTCCAGAGAAGTTTGTAGACAGAATGATTTTGAATCATATGTATATAGCATAACAGATCCGGGGTAAACAGGATGCATCTCATCCTGTTTCCTGCCACAACAAGTTGACCTGTATGCTGAAAAACCTGATGCTTGAATCCAAATGGACATCAGAAGTGGGAAAATGGAAAAAACAACGGGCTCAAACCATCTTGACTCAAACACAGAATCCAGCATTGTTTCTGAGTTGAGCGTGCTCTTGAAGCAAACCCCCGTGGGCTCTGGCTTTCAACTTGAACCCTCTTCAAACCTATGCTTTTTGTTGGAAATCGCCATCCCACAGATCCTTTCTTGTCATCATTCAGAGTGGCAAGGAGAAACCTTGGATGGGATTTTCGTGGCCAGTGCCCAGAAACTGGATTTGGAAAGCGCTCAACTTTCCGGGACGTGCATTCTGATGCGTGATCAATCCTTGACCCCTTTTTCCCTTCGATTGGTTCTGGATTCATCTCACAGCAAACTCGCATCTTGGCAAATTCTTTTGGGCGAATCAGGTAGAGGACACCTTGGCATTTCTGGTCCATCCTGTCACTCCGACAAAGGGCAAATCCTGCAGTACACCCTGATGGCACGCATTTCTCACATTCAATGGGTGTATGCCATCCAATTGGATCAACATTGAGTACAGTGAAACATCACCATTTCCACACTGCGAGATCAAATCAAAATCTGTGGACCAAATTTCTTTCAGCGATCCGTGAATCCCTCTGAACAATATGCAAAAGGGCACGGGTCAACCGTGCTCTTTAAGATGGTTTTGATTTCGGTTCAGACCAGAGTTGCTTCAGTCGCAGGTTTCCAACCAATGGCAGGTGCGATGTGCCGGGCGATGGTTTCCAGCATGCGGGCGTTGTACTCCACCCCGAGTTGGTTGGGCACCGTGATCAGGAGGGTGTCGGCTTCCATCACTGCTGCGTCTTTGCGGAGTTCTTCAGCAATGCGGTCTGGCTCTCCGATGTAGTTGCGCCCAAAACGGGATTGCACACCGTCCAGCAGACCCACCTGATCGTTCCCCATGTTCTTGCCGAACAGCATGCGGTCGTAATCGCTGACCACCGGGAGAATGCTGCGCGACACCGACACCCGAGGGGTGCCTGCATGGCCTGCTCGGGTCCATGCGTCTTTGAAAAGCTGGATCTGTTCGGCTTGCAAATCACCAAAAGGCACGCCAGTGTCCTCAAGCAGCAAGGTAGAGCTCATCAGGTTGAGGCCCTGTTCTCCGGCCCAGCGTGCGGTGTCACGGGAACCTGCCCCCCACCAGATGCGGTCCTGCAAACCCGGAGATTGGGGTTGGATGGGCAGCATGGCAGCAGAGGGGCGACCTCCGGCATCTGCAGGGGCCATGCCTTTGCCCTGAATGGCGGTCAGGAAACGGGCGGTTTTTTCACGGGCATAATCCGAAAGGGATTGGCCTTCTGTGGGACCATATCCAAAGGCCTCGTAGCCACGGTAGGCGTGCTCGGGGGAACCGCGACTCAGCCCGAGTTGCAGCCTGCCTCCGCTGATCAGGTCGGTGATGGCGGCTTCTTCGGCCATGGCAAGGGGGTTTTCGTAGCGCATGTCGATCACGCCCGTGCCCAGTTCAATGCGGCTGGTGCGGGCAGCCATGGCAGCAAGCAAGGGAAATGGGGCTGTGAGTTGTTTGGCAAAGTGATGCACACGCAAGAAAGCGCCATCCAGCCCGATGTCCTCTGCTGCCACAGCCAGTTCAATGGTTTGCTGGAGGGATTCCAGAGCACTGCGGGTCACAGAACCGTTGCCCCTCTGGTGGTGTCCGAAGGTCAGAAAGCCGATTTTTTTGGGATGGACGCTCATGGCATGCTCCTTTTGCAACAGGGAAATGGAGATTGGCATGTGCAATCTCGCTATATAAATTATAGCACTATATTCTCAAAACTACAAACCGTTCTGGTTCGGAGCAAACATCAACTGGGCAAGGTCCAGACTGTTGGCCTCCTCCACAAAATGCACGGTGCCCTGCTCCTGCACCTCCAGAGCCGCCTTCGTGAACGCCACCAGAGCGGCCTTCACCAGACCCCCACCCAGACTGACCCGCCTGACACCCACCCGTTCAAGGTCTGCCAGAGACCATGCAAAACCCTTCATCCCTGCATTCACATTGACCGGCTTGGAAACCGACTGGCACACCAGTGCAATGTCTTCAAGGGCACGCAAACCCGGAGCAAAAAGCACATCTGCACCCGCTTTTTCGTAAGCCTGCAACCTGCGGATGGTGTCGTCCAGATCCTGAATGCCGTGCACAAAATTCTCTGCCCTTGCCACAAAAACAAAAGGGAAAGGCAACGCCCTCGCTGCTTCTGCTGCCGCAGCCACCCGTTCAACACTCAAGGCGAAGTCGTAAATGGGGCTCTCTGGGCACATGGAGGCATCTTCAATGGAGGCACCCACCACACCCCCTTCCAGAGCGGCACGGCGCAAAGTTTCGGCGGCATCCTCTGGGCGGTCTCCGTAACCGTTTTCCAGATCGGCAGAAACCGGAAGGTGGGTGGCTTCAACAATCTGACGGGCATTGAGGATGGCCTCTTCCCTGCCGAAAGCAGCTGTGCCATCCCTGACCCCCAGACTGTAAGCAAGTCCAGCGCTGGTGGTGGCCAGAGCCTTGAATCCCACAGCAGTGAGCAGGCGGGCGGTCCCTGCATCCCACGGATTGGGGGTCACAAAAAGGCCATTTTGTTCATGCAGGGCTTTGAATTGCTGGGCTTTTTTCAGTTGGATTTCGTTCATGCCCCACTGTAGGCACATTCCAAGAGGCTGAACAGCACCAATTTGAGCCAGAACAAGGGGCCACTTTGAGGTGCCCTGTGCTCTAGACCCTGTGCTCAATCTTCTTTGAGGGGCAACTCCACCACAGCCACTGTGCCTTTGCCCGGTTCACTTTCCAGCCACACCCTGCCTCCATGGCCGTCCACAATCCAGCGGGCGATCGGAAGCCCAAGACCCGTTCCGCCGGGATCTTCTCCACGGTGACGGGCTTTGTCCACCCGGTAAAACCGCTCAAAGACCCGTTCCAGATCCTCTTCGTGGATGCCAATTCCAGAGTCTTTCACACGGATCACCGCATGGTCTCCTTGTTGGCCCAGAGACAGTTCGATGTCTCCACCAGCAGGGGTGTACTTCAGGGCATTTTCCAGCAGAATGATTGCCAGTTGTTTCAGGCGGTCCATGTCTCCGACCAGAGCCAGTGGTTGCATTTCCCCCAACCTGAGCGTGTGGTGCACATTCAGGCGTTCGATGTCCCGGAAGGCTTCTTTCAGCACCTCATGCAATTCCAGTTCATCTTCGTGAAGGGCAGCCCCGCTGTCTCCTCGGGCAAGTTGCAGCATGTCGTGAACCAATCGGCCCAGACGGCTGGCTTCTTTTTGCACATCCCGGATGATCTCCTGTTTTTCATCCTCTGGGATGTTGGGGTAGCGCACCAGCAAATCCATGTTGCCCTGGACAGCCGTGAGTGGGTTGCGCAGTTCGTGGGCTGCATCGGCCACAAAGCGTTTCTGGGTTTGCATCAGTTCACGCAGGCGCTGTTCACTTTCTGCCAGAGCCGACTCGGCCATTTTGCGGTCATGGATGTCAATGCACGCCCCGATGAAACCCTGAAACGCTCCATCCGGGGTGTACCGACGGATGCCCCGGTTCACCACCCAGCGGTACTGACCGTCATGGCGCTTCATGCGGAATTCCAGCTCAAAGTCCTGTTGCTGTGCATAAGCCCCTTTGCAAACCACTTCGCAGTGCTGGAGGTCCTCTGGGTGCACCAGTTCAAACCAGCCGTACCCGAGGTCCTGTTCCAGAGAACGTCCGGTGTAATCCTGCCACACCTGATTCACAAAAGTGGTTTCCTGCTGGAGGCCACTCATCCAGATCATCACAGGTGCCCGGTCAGCAATGCGCTGAAAACGGTAGTCGCTCTCCATGAAAGCCTGCTCTGCCAGTTTGCGCTCGGTGATGTCCACTGCGCCTGTCAGCACAGTGAGCGGCTGTCCCTGTTCATCTCGGGTGAACACCGTCTGACGGCTGTACAGCCAGCGCCATGAACCGTCTTTGTGCTTCACCCGGTATTCGCGGTCCAGGGTTTCTCCGTCTTTGAGTTGCAACAACCTTTTCTGATGTTCGGTCAGCATTTGCAGCTCATCCGGGTGGGCCAGATGGCTCTGGGCTGCAAGGTCCATCTCCTGAATTTCCTGTTGATTGTACCCGAGCGTTTCAGTGATGTGGCGGTTGACGAAAAGCACCTGTCGTTCCTTGAGGTGCTGAAGGTACATCACCGTGGGCATGGTGTCCGAGATGCGCTGCAAAAAATGCTGGCTTTCCCGGAATTGCGTCTCTGACCGTTTCATTTCGGTGATGTCCTGCACGGTGCAACCCACCCCGAGCAGTTTGCCGTCCAGATCCCGCACCGGGTAGTAATTGCACAGCCAGATGTATTTGCTGAAGTCGTCCTCAAAAGACCGGCTGTGCACTTCCCGGTTCAGAATGGCTTCTCCGGTTTCCAGCACCCGCCGGAAATACCCTTCCACCCGCTCTGCGCCTTGCGGATACAGATCAGAAATGGTTTTGCCCAGATGGGCTTCCAGAGGTGTGGCATTGATTTCGGCCAGTGCGGGGTTGATGGCCTGAAAACGCAAATCGGTGTCCAGCAAAGCCACCCCAATGGGCACATGCTGCAAAAGACCTTGCAAAGTGGACAGGGCCACCGATGGGGTGGGTTTTTCACTGGGAGCAGCTTGCAACACCAGCAACCTGTGGGACACCCCTTCAAGATCCATATGGGTGACTTTGACGTTGTAACACACCCCATTGGAGGACTGCACCACACTGCCTTCTGAAACCCCCTCTGGGGAATCATGGTCTGGAAACACATCCTGCCAGTGTCCATTGCAGGCTTCCAGCGTTCCGTGTGGCCCCAGAAGCGCACAGGGAGAAGGAAACGCGTCCAGCAAAGCTCTGGCCACCGGGTTCAGGGCGGGTGAAGTCTCAACAGGACGGGACATCATCCGCTCAGTTTAAATCATGAGACAGGTCACAAATTGTAAGCGAAAAGCAAAGTGCTCACTGTGCACAATCCCACACCCCAGCAAGCCAGATTTGATGTCCTAGACATGTAAAAGATCCAGTAACCAATGCAACAGATCTGGTGCTGTCCATTGGGTTAAACCCGGAGGAACATGACCGACCCACCCTCTATGGGCACCAATGAAGTCAATCGATTTGAAAGCATGGTGGCCCGCAAATTGGCCAAACACATTCTGGAAGATGACACACACGGCGTGGAACAGGCCGCCAGAGAAGTCACCCACCTGCTCACCGAACTGTACCGTCGCCTCTCACAGCACTGTCCAGACGCGAATGTGCATCAGGTGTTGCGGGACATGATTGCTGGCTTTGAAGAGCATGCTCCCGGAGGCAACGCCCGGTTTTGATGCTGGAGCATCCCAAGACCAAATCAGGCAAAGGCTTTCAGGGGTTTTTTGTTGTGCAGAAAGGATTTGAAGAAGTGGAAAACTGGGCATGAGCATTTGTCTACTTTCACTGTTGAATCCTTTCGACAAAACCTGCAGACTGTGAAAAACCCCAACCCAAGGAGCCACACATGCACAAAACCCCCGTGGGCGTCATTGGCTGTGGAGCCATCAGCAGCATTTACCTGCAAAACCTGACCTCCATGTTTGGCATCACCGAAGTGGTGGCGGTCAGTGACCTGTCTCTGGAAGCCGCAAAACGCAAAGCCGCAGAACACCACATCCCCAGAGCCTGCACCCCTGAGGCTTTGCTGGCAGATCCTGACATCGAAATGGTGCTGAATCTGACTTCTCCTGCCGTGCATGCAGCCATCAACCTGCAAATCCTGCAAGCTGGAAAACACGTTTACACCGAAAAACCCTTTGCACTCACCCGAAAGGATGCCGATCAGGTGCTTGCTCTGGCCCAGGAAAAGGGACTGCGTGTAGGCTGTGCCCCCGACACCTTTTTTGGTGCCGGGCTGCAAACCTGTCGCAAAATCATTGAGGATGGCTGGATTGGCACCCCTTATGCGGCCCACGGTCAGGTGCTGATGGGCAATGCTTTTGATGGGCTGCACCCGAATTTCAACAGTTTCTTCCAGTGCGGCTGGGATCCCCTTTTTGACATGGCCCCCTACTTTTTCTCTGGATTGGTGCATTTGCTGGGACCCGTGCAGAGGGTCAGTGGAATGGTGGGACAGACCCGGCAAACCCTGAAAGTGGAAAACCCCCATTCTGCCCACTTTCAGCGCACAGTGCCCATCGAAGCCCCACAACATGCCACCGCCACCCTTGAGTTTGAGCAAGGCACCATTGCCAGTGTGCAGGTGGCCAAAGAAAGCTTCGGTTACCGCCCGAGGATGGAAATTTACGGCACCGAGGGGGTGCTGGTGGTTCCTGATCCGAACATGTTTTCTGGTCCCATCCAGCTTCTTCAACCCGATGGTCGGACACATGACCTCCCTTTCTCGCATGGTTTCACTGAAAACAGTCGAGGGGTGGGCCTTGCAGACATGGCCGTTGCCCTGCGCTCTGGACGACAGCATCGGGCCAGTGGGGAATTTGCCCGGCATGTGCTGGACATCACCCTCGGCATCTTCGAATCGGCCAGAGAGGGAAAACAGGTCCGCCTCTCCCCTTTTCACCTGCGTCCCTCTCCGCTTTCTCTGGGTCTGAAACATGGCCGCTTGGACGATTGAAACCACACAAAGGAGTCCCCATGAAACGTTTTCCTGTTGCTTTGCAGCCCTACACCATCCGCGACCACCTCAGCAAAGACTTTCTGGGCTCCCTGACCCGTGTGGCTGAAATCGGCTACCAGAGCCTTGAACTGGGTCCTCCACCAGAGGGCATTTCACTGGCAGAGATGAAAGCCCATCTGGACCACCTCGGGCTGAAAACCATGGGGGCACATGCTGGACTGGAACAACTCCAGCACGATCTGGACAGCATCACCGATTACCTGCAAGAGATGCATGCCCGGTATGTGACCCTGTCTTGCCGTTTCGAGAGCAAAGCACATGTGCTGGAGATGGCAGAGGTTTTCAACCAGATTGGGCAGCGGTGCCATGAGCGCGGGGTGCAATTCCTGTACCACAACCACGACTGGGAATTCGTGAAATTTGATGGGGTGTATGCTCTGGACCTGTTGCTGGAACACACCGACCCTGCACTGGTGCAAATGGAACTGGATGTGTACTGGGTGGCCAGAGGGGGTGAAAACCCACAGGCTTTTCTGGCCAAACTGCAAGACCGCTGTCCGGTGCTTCACCTCAAAGACATGGAAGCTGGTGACGAGCAGTTCTTTGCTGAAGTCGGAGAAGGCATTCTGGACATCCCGGCCATCTTGCAGGTCGCAGAACAGGTGGGCGTCAAGCATCTGGTGGTGGAGCAGGATTTGAGCCGACGCGATCCCATGGATTCCATTGCGATCAGCCTGCAGAACCTGCAACAGCTCGGGGTGGTTGAAGGGTAGTTTGGAGCCTTTTGGGTCTACCACTGGGCCTACCCTAGAGCCCTCTGTTGAACCCAGCAAGCGATGGTGGTTCTTTCAGCATGGATCATGGTGTCAATAAAGGTTTTCCCTTAGAAAAGCCAAGTACGTTTGACCATCGATTCCAAACCACCAATGGTTATAATTGTTACAGTTCCATCCCAATCCATCTCCACGTTTTGTTGTGCCCTTCAAAACATGCAAGGATCCTCACGACAGACGTCTGCTCCTGATGCAAGCTTTTCTGTTTGCGTGTCTTCTGACGGTTTGTTGTTCCAGCTTTCCCGAAAGGAGGAGAAACATGCTGTTTTTCAAACGCACCAAACCCAAAGATGAGTCCAGTGCTTCCCAGGACGACCCTGTGGCCCCCCAAATGGAGCGGCCTCATCGCAACGATTCCTTGCGCACCCTCATGCATATTTCTGAACCGGCGGGCATTCCCTTGACCACTCCGCTGCCTCCACCTGCACCCTCAGAGCCTGCATCCGCAGGACTCAAACGCACTGTGCTGGACACTTCAAACCACCAAATTTCTGCCGCACCCACACCTCTAGAGCCAGTGCAACCCACAAGCACATTGACACCTCCTCCAGCTTTGAGCACCACTCCTGAAACCAATCCCACACATTCAGAAAGAGAGGTCTCCAGCATGTCCAACATCCGAGAAACCATCCAGACCGCCCTCAGTGACATTGATGGTGCCAGTGCCGCAGCACTCGTGGATTACAACAGCGGCATGATGCTCGGCTCAGGGGGGAGTGGCGTCAACCTCGAACTCGCTGCAGCAGGCAACACCGACGTGGTCAAAGCCAAAATGCGCACCATGAAGTCCCTTGGCATCTCAGGTGGCATCGAAGACATCCTGATCACCCTGGACAGCCAGTACCACATCATCTATCTGGTGCCCGGACAGACCCTCTTTTTGTACCTCGTGCTGCAAAAAGACCGTGCCAACCTTGCTCTGGCCCGCTACAAGCTCAAAGCCCTCGGCACAGAACTCAAAGTCTGATCCCCAAAATCTGATCTCCATCTGGGACCACAAGCCCAAGCAAACACCTGCAAAATTTCCCTGAGCACGATCCTGAATGGTTCACCAAACCCCTCCTGTTGAATGCCTGCCTTTCCATTTAAGGCAGGCATTTTGGGGTTGACTGCTGGACATGCTGCAGGCACCTGAGACGTTCTGCAAAGAAAACAGGCGTTTGAAGCATGGACAGTCCAGAGTCAGCCTTTTAGAATGGCAGTCATGAAAGACCTGTGCTGAAGAAAGCATTGACAGGCTTTCATCGGCTTTCCTTTGATTTGCATCACAAACCCTGCTGATTCAGCAACCTCTGGCTTCCAGAGGAGGGTTTGTGCAGCAAAAATCCTTCTCTGGCAGACCCTGTGCATTTCACAGGTTTGGCTGTCGTGTTTCGGTGTTTTCAGGAGTGAACATGAAAAAATGGATGTGGTGTGTGTCTGCGGTGCTGTCGTTCTCGGGTCTGTCTCAGGCTGCCAGTTTGAGCATTGCGGGTTTTCAGAATCCCGAATCGGTGCTGTACGACGCCCAGCAGGACGTGTATCTGGTTTCCAACATCAACGGTGATTCTTTTGCCCGTGACAACAATGGTTTTGTGGCTGTGGTGTCTCCAGAGGGCAAAATCCTGAACGACCACTGGATTGCAGGCAACACCAACGGCGTGATTTTGCATGCCCCCAAAGGCATGGCTTTTGCTGGCAATGTGCTTTACGTTGCCGATCTGGACGCAGTGCGTCTTTTTGACCGCAAAACCGGAGCGCACCTGCGCGATGTGAACATCAAGAGCACTTTCCTCAATGATGTGGCCACAGATGCAAAAGGCAACGTGTACGTGTCAGACACAGGCATCCTGCCAGATTTCAGTCCCTCTGGAACCGCCGCCATTTACCAGATCTCAGGCAAAGATCAGGTCAAGGTTTTGGCTCAGGGTCCAGAGTTGGGTTTGCCCAATGGGCTTCTGGTTCAACCCGATGGGCGTTTGCTGGTGGCCCCCATGGGCGCAGTCTCCCTGTACGAACTGAAAAACGGGGTTCCTGTTCCATGGGTCAACCTGACCGCTGCAGGCATGGATGGACTGGTTCAGGTGGGCAAAGATGTGCTGGTGTCGGTGTGGAACACCCAGTCTGTCTTCAAAGTGAACCCCAAAGGTGAGGCTTCTGTGGTGGCCAGCAACATCTCATCGCCAGCAGACCTCGGTTGGGACAGCAAAAGAAACCGGCTTCTGGTCCCGGTGCTGATGGAAAACCGCATCCTGTTTCAAGATCTGGATTGATCTGGCGGCTTTGCCAGAGGGTGGTTAAAATGAACCCCATGACCCATGTGGATGTGTTGACCGACTGGGTGCGCACCCTCGAAAACCACGGCATGTTGCTGTCCCGCAGCAGCATGAATGCCCCTTGGGGAATGCAGATTCCAGCCAGTCCCACACTGGTGTTGCACCTGATCCAGCAAGGCGAATGCTGGGTCAGGATGCACGGTCTCCCAGACCTGCACCTTCAGGAAGGTGACCTTCTGCTGGTCACAAGGGGCAGCACGCACCAGTTGTCTGATCTGCCAGACCGTCCAGTGGTGTCTCTGGAAGAATTTGCTTTGCGTCCTCCTCCAGAGCCTGATCTGCCCGTTTGCACACTGGTGTGCAGCCAGTTTCAGCCCGACGTGCAATTGGGCAGGCATCTGGTGAAAGGCCTCCCTGAAGTGGTATTTCTGTCTGCTTCTGAAAGAAAGGATCATCCTTCTCTGGATCTGGCTGTACAACTGTTTCTGCTGGAAAGTGCCCAAGGGGGCTCTGGAAGCGACGTGTTGATCCGTCACTTGCTGGACGCTGTTTTGATTTACCTGCTTCGTCACCTGATGCAGCAGGCCCAGCAACCCGGATGGTGGATGGGGGCCAGCGATCCACAGATGTCCAGAGCCCTCCTCAGCATGCATGGTCAGCCCAATCACGCCTGGACGGTGGAAGGGCTTGCAGAGGTGGCAGGTCTGTCCAGAGCGGCTTTTGCACGCCGTTTTGCAGAGACGGTGGGAGAACCGCCACTGGCCTACCTGACCCTCTGGCGCATGCATCTGGCTGCCCGGTTGCTGCACCGCAAAGACATCACGGTGTATCAGGTGGCCCATCAGGTGGGTTACACCTCTGAAGCGTCTTTCAGTCGGGCATTCAAAAGACAACATGGGGTGGCCCCGCAGCAGTACCGCAACCAGCAGGCCTGAAGTGATCCTTTGAACCCCTTGTTTTGTGAGCCGGTCCATGGAATAAGCGCAAAATCGCTGTCGGGCAATGCAAACACAGAGAGCCGTCAGCCAGAAGGAAAGTTTTCTTGCTGCCTTTTGAACGGAAAGTCTGAGTGGTTTTCCGTTTGTGTCTTTTTGTTTTGCTGTTTGCAGAAGCTTCAAGGTGGGTTTTTTGCTGAAAGCTGAACGCTTTTTCAAGTGACCTGCCAACAGTCAGACTTTGCGTTGACCCTACCCTGCGTCAGACTTTTGTTGGAAAAACAGGGGTAAACTGGTGCAAGCTGGAGGTTGGATGTCTGCACCTGAAATTTACTGGCTGACCGATGATCAATGGGACACCATTTTGCTGGCCGTACCCAGAGTGGCCGTCCGGGACCGCCGGGTGTTTGAAGCCATCTTGCATGTGCTGAGCACCGCCATGCCGTGGCATGACCTTCCCGAAGACTTTGGGATCACCTACCGCACCGCATGGAACAGGTACCAGAAATGGCAGCAAGAAGGCCTGTTGGACCCAGTCTTACAGGTGTTCCTCAGGAGTTGTACCCCTACGGAACAGCGGCTCTGGACCCTGCGTTTGCAGGAAGGGGCACGCCAGAGGGCCATCAAACACGGCACACGCAAACGTCCCCTGTTGATGTCCGCAGAAAACTGAACAACAAAACCACATCTGAGACATTGAATTCCCGAGGAATAACGTTATTCCTCGGGTTCGTTTTGGGTTTCCGTCCTGTTGAAACCATCCAGAAATGCAGGTTGTCATGGAGGCTAAAGGATTTCCCTGATGCCTTTCTGCAAACCGAATGATCATGCTGATGGGATAAAATCGCCACACTTTGCTTGAACCCTCAAGACACCCCATTGATGTGAAAGGGACCCCCATGACCGGTAGACCGTCCGATCACCTGATTCCGCGCCCCCTGCGCTTTGAACTGGCCCGACCCCACCTGATTCACCGGCTCAGCGAAACCCTGCACATGACGGTGGTGGCCCTGCTTGCCCCCTCGGGTTACGGGAAATCCACCTTGCTGGCCCAGTATGCCCGGTCCACCTCCAGACCGGTGATCTGGATCAGTTGCAAAGAAGACCAGTTGGACCCCACCTCACTCAGCCAGAGCTTGCTGGAGATGGCATGCAGCCATGCTGGAGCAGAACCTTCTGTGCGGTTTGAGGTCCATCAACCCGCCACCCCCACTGCACGAAGACTGGCCTCGACGCTTTCCGAACTCAACCTCAACTGCGACTTCGTGTTCGACGAAGTGGACCTGATGGGCGAAGAAACCCTGTCGTGGTTGCATGCTTTCATCAACCACCTTGGAGAGGGCCACCGGGTTTTGCTCTGTGCTTACGGCCCCGAGAAGCTGCGTCTGGCAAGGCAACTTGCCGACGGAACAGCTCTGGTGCTGGACACCCGCGATCTGGCTTTTCATCCAGAGGAAACCGCTTCTTTTTTGCTTTTGAGGGGTCTCAAAGGCACCCAGCAGCAGGTGCACCACTCTCTGGAGGGATGGCCTGCAGGGATCGCTCTGTATGCAGCAGGAGCCACCCGCCATTATCACCCGAGCGATCTGGTGAAAGAAGCCGTAGGCAAATTGCCTGCACCCATCCGACAGCACCTTTGCGAAATGGCAGTGGTGCGCCTCTGGAGCGAAGATCTGGTCTGGCAACTGAACATTTCCTTGCCCCCCGACTGGCTGGAACAGGTTCTGCATGCTGGCTTGCCCCTCACCCCCATGGGCAACCAGCAGTACAAGCCCCACCAGTTGCTGCTGGAACACCTGACCCGTGAATTGCAACGCCGTCCAGAGCGCTTGCAACACCTCAGTGAGCAGGCAGCTGTTTTGCTGGAAAAGCAAGGGGAAACCCAGCAGGCTTACCACGCTTACCTGCAAGCCCAGCAGTTCTCCGAAGCCCTGCGCTTGCTGGGCACCCTCCTGCCTCAACTGGTTCAGCAACGGGACTTCCGCAGGTTGCGTGAATTGCTGGAAAAACTGCCTGACCCTGAACGCACCCCCTCCCTGACCACCTTGCTGGCCCACAGCCTGATCCAGACCGGAGCGATCAAACAGGGGGGTCAGATGCTGGAAACCCAGAGGCAGACGGGAACCCTCAGTCCTGAAGGATACGCCCACCTCGCTTCTGCCACAGGCAGACAAGGGGACCCTGAGCAGCAACTTCTGCTGGCCCTTGAAGGCAAAGAACACCTGCAAGAAGGAACCATGTGCCCTCCCCTGTCTTGGCAAGTGGCCTCTGCCCTGCTGGCCCTTGGTCGTTATCAGGATGCCGAACCTGAAGTGCAGGCCCTGCTGGAACATGCAGAGAAACTGGGCAACCCGCAAGAACTCGGGCAGGCCCTGACCATGCAGCAATACCTGCTGTTTGCCCAGCAACGTTACAGCGAACAACAAAAAGTCTTGGTCCGGGCTGTGCATCTGTTCGATGGTCTGGGTCTGCCCAACCAGACCATTCCCTTACGCCTGATGCTCGCAGAGATGGAAGGCCTCTCCGGGCATTTTGATGCTGCACACGCCCACCTGCAAACCATCCGCAGGCTTGCCCTTGAAGAAGACAGTGTGTATTTGCCGCAAATCACCGAATGTCAGGCCACCCTCGCAGACTGGGCCGGCCAGCCCGAGACCGCCCTCAATTTGCTGGAAGAAGCCCTGAAGCAAGCCGAGAGCATCGATCTGCGGTTGTTCTGTGCGCAGATCCAGTACCGCATGTGTGATGTTCTGCTGCGCCAGAAAGACTTTCCCAGATTCCAGAGAACCCTGCAAGAGGTACATCAGCTCGGGGCAGCAGTGCCCCTGTACACCCATTACCAGACCTTCTTTGATGCAGTGCTCGCCCTGCAAAACCAGCAAGACCAGCAGGCCCACACCTTGCTGCAGCAGGTTCTGGAACAACCCCCAGAGCGGCAGTACCACACCCGCGCTCTGGCTTTGCTGCTGGAAACCGAAAGGCGTCTCAAACTGGACAGCACCCACACCCAACACCTGTTGGACCGGGCTGTGCAGGAACAGGGTTCTGCTCAGGTGCTGCAACTGGACGCCCACCTGCTGCAAACCACCAAACCTGCCACCCCTGCAGTTCCCACTGCCCAGACCCTGCCCACCCTGAATCTGTGCACCCTTGGGGGATTCTCGGCCCAGAGGTCCGGTCAGGGTGTACGGATCTCCCTTTCACGCAGCATCGAGGTGTTGCTGTGGTTGACCATCCATGGCCCCTCCACCCGAGACAGCATTGTGGATGCCCTGTGGGAAGGCTCTGGTGAAGAAAAAAACTACGATTACTTCCGGGTGGCGGTGCGCCGTTTGCGCTCCGATTTGCAGCAGGCTTTCCCCGAGGTGGACAACCCCGTACCATTTGAGGGCAACGTTTACCGGCTCTCCAGTCAGTTTGCAGTGCACATCGACCTTCAGGTGCTCCAGCAAGCCACCCTCCACCCCACCCCAGAGCACCTTCAGGAAGCCCTTGACCTGTACCGTGGAGACTTCATGCCGGATCTGGAGGCAGAGTGGATCAACGTCCTGAGGGAAGAACAACGGGAGAAAACCATCCACATTGCCTTGCAACTGGCCTCCCTCAAGCAACAACAACCTCTGGAAGCGATGTCTGTGTACAAACGCATCCTGAAAATCGACCCGTACCATCAGGGGGCTTATCTCGGGGTGCTGGAAGCCTCCCATCAGATTGGTGGCCTGCCTGCCGTGCAGCAGGCTTTTGAACACTACCGCAACGTGATGGAACAGGAGCTTTTCGAGGATCTGGACCCGAATGTGGTCCGGTGGGTGCAGAACATGGGTGTGAAAGCCTGAGAACCCGAAACATTCCCAGATCATTCCCACCCCTTCAGGCAAACTGTGAAGCACGGAGGAACACATGAAAAAGCTGCTTGGAATCTCACTGGCTTTTGCCCTGATGCTCGTTGCCCTGCCTGCCCAGCACACCCTTTCTGAAACCACCACCGCTGGTGCCGCAGACGAACTCAAACCCTGGCCTCCCCATGGAGACTGGCCCAATGGCATCGCCACAGATTCCCCACTGGCTTCCGAGCAGCGCTGGCCTCCCCACTGGCCCTGGCCCACCAAGCCTTCCAACACACAACCCGAATTGCAGGCCCAACTGGACTGGCCTCCCCACTGGCCCTGGCCCGATCAGGATGCCTGAGAAAGCACAGGTGATCCCCTTTGTCATCCAGCAGAGCCACCCATCCTGAACTGTGGACCCATTACCTTTCGGCCCTCAATCAGCAACTGGGCACCATCCGCCCCTACATCGAAAACCATCCCTACACCTCCAGCTGGAGTGAGCACATCAAAGAGCAGTCGCTGGCCCATCTGCATGCCATTGAACAGGGATACCATCAACAAGAGTACCCTCTGGTGCACCTCGCAGCCCTCAGTGACCTGAGCCATTTGATGAACCAGAGCGCAGGGACTGTGGTCCGGGCCAGCCTTGAAGCCCTCGGGCACTGGGTGCAAGACGCCAGCCAGAAATGAAAAAGGACCCCACACAAATGCAGTGGGGTCCTTTTTGAAGTGAGGGTTATTTGTTCAGTTGGGTCTGGGTTCTGCCATTTCCCACAGGCAGGGCGCTTTCTTTCAGAATCTTGCGAATTTCTTTGAGGATGTCTGCTGCCTGATCAGGCTGGGTGTACACGCTCAAAGGATAGGCCAGGTTCTGTTTGCCCACACTGCTGGGAACAGGGCTGTTTTCATCGTAATTCTGACCCACTTCGAAGGTCTGGTTTTCTGCAGGCACCAGTTCCGTCTCGAAGTCCAGAGGAGACACCAGAGCAGGCAAAGGTTTGGCCTCACACACATTGAAGTTTTTGGCTGGCAGGGTGCCCTCCAGGAAGTAATTCAGCACTGGAAGGTCCACACACTCGGTTCCGTAAGGGAACAGGCCGTGGGTGGCATCGTTGTCCACAAACACCATGCGTGCATTCGGCAAGGATTTGAATCCACTCAGTGCACCTTCACGGGCCGTGGGGGGATCGTACTCACTTTGCAACATCATGATGGGAGGCATCTTCTGCGCACTGGGTGTGGTGGGCATGGTGGGGCGTTTGTGCCCATAGAAGAAGCAGTCTGCTGTGGCATCTCCGCCAATCAGGGGGTAATCCACCGCTTCTTTGCTGGATGCATCCACATACTTCTGATAGCTGTTGTACATGGGGGCATTGTCTCCACAGCGCACGGCAGTGAACACTGCACTGGAAGAATCAAACTCTGAGCTGTACGGCTTTTTCGCCTGGTAATCCAAATAAGATGAGGTCAGGTCATAAGCGGCCTGCATGGCCATGGCGTTCAGAATGGGATCTTTCAGGAAACTCTGGCTTCCAATGGCCTCCAGAATTTCAGAACCTTCCAGACCCTGCTTGATGAGGCCATGAACGCCCAGAGCGGCGACCAATCCCACAGGAATCTGCACAATGCCATCACCAGAATACATGCTGCTGATCATGCCAGTGCTGTTGAGGGCATTTTTCAGACCTGCAGGAAGGGCTTTGTACTTGGCATAGGCCTCTTCCTTGGTGGTGCCCAGACCATAGACATCATTGTGACGGGCAGCATAACCCAGAACCACGTCTCTGAAGTGGCGCTCAAAGCTCATGGGTTGCATGCTGAAGGTCTCTTCCAGAGCACGGTCAAGGGCCGTGTTGCTGTCCAGCAAAATTTTGCCTGCCCGCTCGGGGAACAGCTTGGTGTACCAAGAGCCCAACCAGGTGCCATAAGAGTAACCGATGTAATTGAGCTTCTGGTCTTTCATGAGTCCACGGATCAGGTCCATGTCTCTGGCGGTGTAATCGGTGTTGATGTAGGCATTGGTTGGTGCTTTGGTGCAAGCACTGGCCAGAATTTTGGCATTGCGTTCCATTCCTGCAAGGTTGCCTGCAGAACGGTCTTCTGAGGGATAAGCAGTGAAGCTCAGTACTTCATTGGTCCCACAGGTGGTGTGGAAACTGGAGCCTGTTCCACGGGGTGAGAACCCCACCATGTCATAAACATCCGACATTTTTTTCAGTTTGCCCCCAACATTGGTGTTGGGGTTGCCATTGGACCACAGGTAACCAAACAGGGCACCCAGGTAGAGACCGTCTCCTCCAGGTCCACCCGGGTTGAAGAAGATGGCCCCTTTGCGTTCGGCAGGTTTCCCTGCTTTGTAGCGCAACACCGCTACAGTTCCACTCCCTGCAGCAGGGTTGTTGTAATCCAGAGGCACCTTGACATCGGCACACTCTGCCCTTCCTTTGGATCCTGTGACCAGCACAGGATAAGGAACCACCGTAGGATCACATGAATACCAGGTCAAATTCTGGTTCTTGTAGGGCAACAAAGGATCCGGGGTGGGTGTGGTGGCGCAAGACACCAGAGCCATCAGGGGAAGAGAGAGTGCACTGTACTTCACCAGTTTTTTCATGAAGACTTCTCCTTGGTGTTTTCCCAAAAAAATGAGATTGTGGTTGTGAAAACCGCAAACATCTTACATCAAATGGATACAAAATACATAAGTATTGTAATCGGAATGTAATAAAAAGATGAAGATGTATTGGCCTCACCTCTCCGTTTTGACATCCAACCCAGAGATCTGAATGCCACATGCTTTTTTAAGTCATGGGTTGTCCTGAAAAATCTTGACACCCATTGCAAATCCACCCTCAACCATTACAGCAACATTCAAGTCGATCCCAGACCTGTCAAAGAAAAAACTGCTGATTCATCCACTCGAATGGTCTCTTGGCCAGATCCCATCAACAATTCAAAAGCCGTTCCACAAACAAGTTTCCCAAGGAATAACGTTATTCCTTGAATGGAACTGGCGCTTTTCAACTGCTCAGCAAAGTGCGGATGTCAAAATCATTGAGGCTGTAAGCCACTTTGGGAAACACCTCATCCGCATTGATGGTGCCGTCCATGACCATGCTGTGCAAAATGTCTTTTTCAATCAGAGAGAGCCTGTAACGGAATTCAGCGGTTTTCACCAGACGCTGGGCTTTCTGGTCCAAACTCAACTGCTCAAAAGAATCGTCTGGAGCAACCTCCAGAGCCACAGGCTTTGCAACAGGTTTCTCTTTTTCAGGGCCGTCGATGCTCTGGACCAGTTCAGCGCTCTGTGCCAATTGCGCCTGATACCGCTCTGGATGCTCAATGATGTCAATGAGCAAACCGGTTTTGCTGCGTGGCTTATAGCCTGTAGAAAGCAAAACATCGAGTTGCACCAGAGCGGTGTGGATGCGCTCTGGAAAATTTTGCACCAGTTCCAGGGCTTTCGTGCGGGCCACCCTTTTTTCATGGAGCAGTTGCAAGAGATCTGGGTCTGGAATGCGTTCATAACCCGTTTCAAAAACGTAGGAAACCTGCTGGTTGTCGGCACGTCCAGAGTATTGAACCTCACGCAAATAACCGACCCGCACCAAATCTTCGTGGCTGCGTTCCAGACTGCGCCGGATGCGGTAAGCATCATCGGTGACCGCCAGTTTGAGGATTCTGGCCCAGTCAAACAGGTTGAAATGCAGTTCATTGACCTGCCTGAGGGGATCCAGAGCATCCCGACGGTTGGCCTCCAGAGTGCGGTACAGGGCCCGACTGTTGGGTTGATCCAACTGACTGAGCACACGACCACTGGTTGGGAAGATGTACCCAGCACGAATGCTGTTGACGATCTCCTCTGGGAGGGTGATCTCCAGTTGGCTGGCAGCAGTGAGGTTTTCCAGTTCACTCTGGGTCTGGGCCATCCGGACAATGTGCTGGAAGGTCACCGACATCCATTTTTTGCTGGTGTGGTCGCGCCATGCACTTTTGATTTCATACTGGGAGCTGTAAAGCCGTTCCAGAGAACGTTGCAAAGCAGCATAACCTTTGCCAGAAGGGTCAATGTTGGCTTCTTTGAGCAGTTCATAGGCACTGCAACTGACTTTGCTGTCTTCGCTGCCCTGTTTCATATACAGGGACAAAATGGCCGCATACACATCACTGTCCAATCCATGTGGTACACCAAGATCAGGCTTTCCAGAGCAGGAAATCTTAAATTCTTGCTCTCCACTGATGCCGTGGTACGACCATGAACTGTAACCCTCTGGAATTTGTCGCTGGATGGCGATCAGGTTTTGCCTTGCCACATTGAGCTCATGGTAGCGCCTGATCTGGGCCTCTTCGCCCTGCCTTTTCTTTCCAGCCATGTCCACCATTCTATGTTCCGTCCAGAGAAATAAACAGTATCGGGAAACCTGTGGTTTTTGTACAGATCCTCCCAAAATGAAATGTTATTTTCGTATTCTATATATTATAATACACTTAAAACATAACAAAAACCCTGTTGATGTCCTCATGTTCTTCAGAAAAGCAACAAAACTGTAAAATCCCGTGCACATCGCAGGGTTTGTGATTTTTGACTTTTGATGCACAAGGGTATCGGGAAACCTGTGGTTTTCTCAAAAACACATTTACTGGACGCTATTCAGGCAATTCATGTTTGAAGAAATGACACGGGAAACCTGTGGTTTTCTGGAAGGTATCGGGAAACCTGTGGTTTTTCCGACACGGGAAACCTGTGGTTTTTACCCATTTTCATCGGTCCAGAGCCTTAAAAAAGCCTGCAAATCGAGGTATCGGGAAACCTGTGGTTTTTACCCCCAAAAGCATCGGGAAACCTGTGGTTTTTGAACAGGATGGACACGGGAAACCTGTGGTTTTTGCCCCCAAAAGTATCGGGAAACCTGTGGTAAAGACAGACCCCCACCCACGGGAAACCTGTGGTTTTTTGGAAAAAAAGCACGGGAAACCTGTGGTTTTTACCCCCAAAAGTATCGGGAAACCTGTGGTTTTACCGGTAAAATAGCTGTCCTGCACACATGCCCTGATGATGATTTTTTATCAATCAATTATTTATTTAAAAAACATCTATAAAAAGAATCATCAATCAGGGCGAACTTGCAAAAAATGGGACCCCTTCAAAAAAGGCCGCCTTTCGAGGAACCGAATCATTTTTCGTTACAATTTTGTTGTTGGGGGGTCCAACCGAAATCCCCTTCATTTTGAACATTCACATCAAACCGCATGATCCAGAGACCTCCATGGAAGCCACCAATGCCCCCAGAATTCTCTAAAATCAATTCTGAGGCACCTTCACAAGCCAATACGCACACTTCCTAGGGTAAAGTGCATCAGGGGGCTTTAATGGCGTTTTTAGAGCGCGATGCTGTTGATGGGTGTGATGTGCAAAACAAGCAACACCATCAAAAAAAGCGACCCAGAGGTCGCCTTGACTGAAAATTTCATTTCACACAGCAAAAACAAGCTTATCCTTGAAGCAACTCCTGAATTTCTTGCCACTTGGCTTCGACCAGAGCTTTCTTTTCCGGGCTGAGTTTCTGGAACTTGCGGGCTTCCTTGCCCCGCAGCATCATGGACAGCCCGGAGGAGGTTTTCTCTGGTTTCTGCTTGTCAAGCAAAACCCTGACCTGGGTTTTGAGTTCTTGCAAGCTCCATTGGTGCTCCAGAGCTTCGGTCAGCAATTTGCTGCGTTCCCGGTCGTTTTTCACTTGCTGGAGGATTCTGGCTTTGGTGTATTCCAGTTTTCCCTGCTGCAGGACGGTTCTCAGATCCTCAGGAAGTTGCAGCAAAGGCAAGCGGTTTTTCACGAAGCTCAGGAAGGTCAGGCCCGGATGCAAAGCTTTCAGGACCTCCTCGACTTTCTCCCGATCTTGCAAGGCCGTCTCGCTGCCATCTCGGCCAATGGCCCCGAGCCAGCGCACCAGTTCTGGTTCTGCCTGCTTGAAGGTCAAAGACAGAATGCCCACCACAGCCACCGTCTGGGTGTAAGGATCGAGGTCCTCCCTCTGGGCATTTTCGATCATCTGAAGCAAGGCCAGTTGCTCTGGGCTTTGCTGGGGCAGCACCACTGCTGGGATGGTTTCCTTTCCGGCCAGCAGAGATGCCCGGTAACGCCGTTCGCCAGTGACAATCCAGTGGCCCCCCTCTGGGCGAGGTTGCACCTGAATGGGATTTTGCACCCCCACTTTGCGGATGCTGTCGGCAAGGCTTTGCAGGGTCAGGGGATCGAAAAAACGCCGCACCTGCTCTGGATCGGGATGGATGTCCGAGAGGTTCAAGTTTTGCACCACGCGGGTGTCTTCCTGCTCCAGAGAGACATTCAGCAAGCGGGCCAGACTGGAAGCGCCTCCCACCGGTTTTTTACTCATTGACGTTCACCTGCACATTCAGGCTGGCCAGCAACTCCTCGGTGACCCCAATCACTTCACGGGCTGCCTCGCTGTCAGGACGGTGCTGCAAGATGCTCTTGCGGTTTTGCCATGCATCCTCGAAAAGGGTTCTTTCCCCAATGGGCTGTGAAACCGGGCCGTATTTTTGCAACACAGGCGCGATTTCCTGATAGTACCCTTCGTCGGTGGAATGCACGTTGCGCACAAAACGGGTGGTCACAAAAAGAGCAATCCGGTAATTGGGGTTGCTCTTTTTGCAGATGTTGAGCACCTTGAACACCCTCGGAAGCCCACCCATGGTTTTTTCTTTGGGGGGAGTGGGCACGATCATGGCATCCCCAGAGAGCAGGCAGCTCATGGTCACCTGACCCACCGAAGGGGGGCAGTCGATCAGCACAAAATCATACTGATCCCGTACGGTTTTTAGTGCACTGGAAAGCAAATTCTGTCCGTTGATCACTGTGGGAATGCTCAGTTCCAGTCCGCTGATTTCCAGCTGGCTGGGCACCAGATGGAGGCGTTCGGTGATTTTCATGGGTTCTGGGAAGGACAGTTCTTCGCTCTCCCAGATGTGGTTGATGGTGCGGTCCAGCGGAATCTGGGCTGGGTTCAGGCCAAACATCTCTGTCAGGTTGGCTTGACTGTCAGCGTCGATCAGGAGCACCCGAAAGTTGAAAAGCTCGGCCAGAGCGTATCCGATGTCGCGGGTGGTGGTGGATTTGCCCACCCCTCCAGCGTGGTTGAACACCGGAAGCACATGGCAGCGGTTGATGTTCAGTTCAATGCCCACCCCGAGCGCTTCGGCATATTTGAGCACACTGCGGATGGTGGGGTTTTCGCTGTTTTCCAGGTCCAGCACGCTCTGTTTCGAACGCACCCCAATGCGCTTGGACACGGTGAGCAGGGTGATGTCCCTTCTGGACCGGATGTCGGCCAGTTGTCGCATCACAGCTTGCATGGAATTTTCAGTCATGAAAGCATGATGTCAGGTTTAAACCTGACTTTCAAGGGACAAAACAGGCATGGTGTTTTTTATCGCCCCAGACACGCATCTGTTTTACTGCTCTGAGAGACGACGTGTCTCACACCCTCACTTCCCTGTCAGGCGCAGCAAATCTGCTTTGAGTTGACCTACAAAGCCCATCCGGTTTTTGTTCATCACCGCCTGAGCCAGTTGATCCTGAAGGTTCTGGGGGTCCAGTTTCCCTGCCTTCATCAGGTCGGTGAGCACATCCATCTCCACCAGATTCAGATCGGATTTCAGCAGCATGCGGATCGCCCGGATTTTTTCCTCCAGAGAAAACTCAGGCAGATCAAGGGTGGCCTGCACCACTTTGGCTTTGGAATTTGATTTCTCAGACACTGGCTTTTCATCGGGGGCATGGTTTGGGTAACGTTCTGGTTGTTCGATGATGCTGGCCAGCAAGCCTCCAGGAGAGCGCATGGGATAACCACTGGCTTTCAGACGGTCAAACACCTCCAGAGCATCCGCAAGTTGGGCTGGATGGGTTTTCAGGAAACCTCTGGCACTGCCTGCAGTGAGGCCACGCGCCATCAGGGCTTGCAGCAAATTCTGGCTTTCAGGGGTGAGCACCTCGGGTTCTTCCTGAGGGAAGGCGTAGCAAATCACCTGTTTCTGTCCTCTGCCCCGGTATTCAGCGTTTTTCAGGTAACCAGTGTTCAGGAGTTCCTTGTGTGGGCTTTCCAGAGACCGCCGGATCAGCTTGGGATCGGTGTCGCTGAAGTGCAGCATGGCCCCCCAAGCCACCACGTTGATCTCCAACTGGTGCTCCCTAACCTCCAGAGTGACCGGATCCCGGCGCATGGCCTCAAGCGTGCGGTACAGGGCTGTGGCAGAAGGCTGTTTGAGCTCTTTGAGCACCTGATCATTGAGGGGGTTCAGGTATCCATCGTTGATGCTTTTGACCACTTCGGTAGGCAGGGTGATTTCAATCAAACTGGCACTGTCCAGGTGGTGTTCGGCGTTTTTGGTGTAAGCCAGCGTGTTCAGGTGCCGGAAGTGCACGGTCATCCAGCGCTGGTCCCGGTGGTCCCGCCATGCCCTGTCAACGGTGTAGGTGGCCGCAAACAGCCTGCTGAGGCTCTGCCTGAGCACCTGATAGGCCCTGGAGTTTCCAGGCATGCCAGAGGCCATCAGAAGCTCTCTGGGGGTCACAATCACCTTGCCATCTCCGGGCGATCCAGCAGAAACGAAACTCTTGAGGATCCCGAGGTACACCTCGGTGTCCACCCCATGGGGCACCACTTCGCTGCTCTTGCACACCACCTTCACAGGCTGGTCGTCCAGCAGGTAGGTGGTTTCCCAGCTTTTGAAGTCACTGCTGACCTGCCTCTGGGCACTGATCAGACCCAGGCGGGAGATGTTCAGCTCATCGAGGGTGTGGCTGGGTTTTTCAGGAAGCTTTGCCATTGAAGAAGATTTTATAAGAACAAAAGATAAAAAGATAAATACTTAAGAAGATCTTCTTCTAGGGCCGGCGACCGTTGTGTGCTAGACGGCTTTTTTTGAGGAAATGGTACAGGTTAGTCGTGACTTTTGACCCAAAATGGTACAGGTTAGTCGTGACTTTTGGCCAAAAAAGGTACAGGTTAGTCGTGTGCTGCGTCTGTTCCACGGTCAAAAAGGTACAGGTGGTCGTGTCAAAAGGTACAGGTTAGTCGTGACCCAAAAAATCAAAATGGTACAGGTTAGTCGTGACTTTTGACCCAAAATGGTACAGGTTAGTCGTGACCCAACTTGTACCTTTTCTGGGACAATGTTTTTTTGATTTTGGTACAGGTTGGTCGTGTGTTTGGTGCTGGAAAATGATCCTTCGTTGACTTTTTTGCAAAATGCTGTTCGAAACGTTGTTTTTCTTGATTTGATCGCTGGTTTTCTGCTTCCTTTCTGAGCTGCTCAAAGACCAAATTTGACTCCAAAAGGTACAGGTTAGTCGTGACCTTATGTATATGTGATCTCGCCATGGTCTTTTTCTCATTCAGGTAGTTTGTCAAAGAAAAGCAAGCTCCTGTGCTCAGAAACTTAGATCTGGAGGATGTTTTTTAAATTTTCTGGTGTTCAGCCCCTTTTTTCCTTGGATGGTGTGACTTCTGGCTTCAATTCGATGCATGTCCAGAGAAAAGCCCTCGTTCTCTGGCATGGATTTTCAAAAAGGTACAGGTTAGTCGTGACCTTTGTGCTCCCATTTTCTTGATCCATTTCAGGAGCAGAGACCCAGTCCCAGTTTTTCTTTGTGGGGTTTTTGTGGGTTCGGAATAACGTTATTCCTTGAAAATTCATCGTTCAGGATGATGGTTTTTCAAATCAGATTTGGCGGTGGCTGTCTGCATATTTGAACAACCACAATGCCAGTTCATGGGTGGCCTGAGCATCCCCGAGACTGCTGTGTGCCCTGTAAGGCAAGGCCTGTTCTCCCAGAGCTGAGGCCACCTTCTGTCGTGCTTTCTGCAAAGACAGGTATTGGAAATCCTGCCCATGCCTTTTTTTCTGGTGTGCCTCTCCAAACAGGGCAGAGCTGACCACCATCAGACAATGCCATGCAGAAGCAGGAAACAAGCCCTCTGGATGCTCAAAGCCAGAGCGTCTGGCACTGCGAATCAGGGTGCTTCGATCAAAATCTGCGTTGAAGGCGAAAATGGTTTTGCCTTGAAGAACGGCTTGCAACTCTGGCATGACTTCTGCGAAGTTGGGCTGTTCTTGAAGTGAGGCTTCTGAGATGCCATGCACCCGAAATGCCTCATCTGAGATGGCTGTTTGCGGTTTGACAAGTTGGTCAAGCAGCACATCTCCTGTGCCAGAGACCACACCGATGCTGATGGCTTCACCCATCAGGTCGGTGGTTTCGGTGTCCAGGGTGACCCACTGGGCAGGAGGAATGCTGGACCATTGCAGGAGGTCATGCAAGGCTCTGCTGCACCATTCAAGACGCTCATTTTCGGTCATGTGCTGGTCTTGCAAGTGCTGGCGTTCCTGTTCGGCCTTCCAGATGTGCATTTCCTGATCGGAGGGTTTGCGTTTTGGGATGGCATCGCTTTTCCAGAAAAGCTCTGTCCTCTGGCGGTTTTTGCCTCCATGGCTGAGGGTGGCCACTGGTGCACCAGCGGTTTGTAGTCCCTCTCGGGACAATTGAAGACGGGTGACCATGCCTTCTGGCACCTGATTGATGTGACGGTAGTGGGGGAGGGGCCTTTTCATGCCCTTTTCTAACACCTTGTGCTCCAGAAGGCAGTTGCAAAAGTTTCAGGATTGCAGGGTTTGAACCTGTTTTGGTGTTGCAATGCATCTATAACCAGAGTCAGGAGGACTGCATGAAAGAATTGCCAGAGACCTACAAGAACTTTGTGCATGATCACGAAAGAGGTTGTGCAAGGGGCTCCAATTTTGGACACGCATAATAAGCGCAGACCCGAGACTCCAATTCCTTCGCCGAAAGCAAGCCCTGAGCAGGTATCACCGCCCGTTTGCCATGTAGCCATTTCGGTTCGATGGGATTCAGCCAGGGGCTTCTTTTCGGCAGCAAACCACTCAAAATCCGCACTCCACCTGATGCTTTTGCCTCACGGTTGTACTGCTTGATCCAGAAGATGACCTGTTTGCTGATATGCCAACTGGCGTTGTCCCACACCAGCAACAAAGCCTTTTTACCCTGCTTGCCCAGTTCC
>NZ_JQKG01000026.1 GCF_000745915.1 Deinococcus misasensis DSM 22328 | reverse complement strand
AGTGGGTCACTCAGGAACTGGGCAAGCAGGGTAAAAAGGCTTTGTTGCTGGTGTGGGACAACGCCAGTTGGCATATCAGCAAACAGGTCATCTTCTGGATCAAGCAGTACAACCGTGAGGCAAAAGCATCAGGTGGAGTGCGGATTTTGAGTGGTTTGCTGCCGAAAAGAAGCCCCTGGCTGAATCCCATCGAACCGAAATGGCTACATGGCAAACGGGCGGTGATACCTGCTCAGGGCTTGCTTTCGGCGAAGGAATTGGAGTCTCGGGTCTGCGCTTATTATGCGTGTCCAAAATTGGAGCCCCTTGCACAACCTCTTTCGTGATCATGCACTAGAGCCCTTTTTTTCCCTCGGCCCTGAGCTCTGTGCCCTCGGCCATTAAACCAACACCCTTCCTCGCAAATCTTCGGTGGACAGGTGTTCCACCCCGGTCAGGTGCTCCAGAGTGTAGGTGACATCCTCGAAAAGCTGGTACAGGTGGCAGTATCCTTCGGGGTCCTGAGGGGTGGGGGAATAGCCATCCCTGAGGGCGCGGTAGTACCAGAGGGTTCCCCATTTGCCTGTTTTGAAGCGCTTCCATGTTTCATCGTTCAGGTGGGTGTAATCTTCCAGAATGGCTCTGGCGTTGTGCACTTTGTCGGCAAGGCCCACCAGACGGGCAGAAAAGCTCTTGTGGTGGAGGTTCTGCACATAAAAGGTTTTGCGGGCCAACCAGTGCTCCAGAGGGTGACGGGCATTGCGTTTTTCAAGGTGGGTTCCGTCGGTGCAAGCGAGGACCACCTGCAAGACCTCCTCACCAAACTTGTCTTGAATCTCAGTTTTGAGGTGGTCGCCGACATCTTCAAGGACATCGTGCAGCAAAGCGGCAATGGCTTCTTTCTCGGTGCCTCCATGCTCCAGCACCAGACTGGAAACACTGAGCAGGTGCGCCATGTAGGGGATGCCGCTCCCTTTCCTTTCGTGATGCTGGTGGTGAACAAACGCAAACACCAGAGCCTGCTGGTAAAGGTCGGTCAGTTGCATAGTTGATTCAAGGCTAGCACAATTTTTTGGGGTTTTGCTGTGTCAGTGCGCTCTGGAAAACACGTTCAAAACCACCACTCCAGCCACAATCAACACAATCCCAATGATTTTGGGCAGGTCAATGCTTTCTTTGAGAAACACCGTGCCAATCAGAACAATGCCCGCCGTTCCAAGGCCAGACCAGATGGCATAGGCTGTGCCAATGGGAATGTTTTTCAAACTGAGCGACAGAAAATAAAAAGCTGTTCCATAACCCAGCAAAACAATGGTGCTGGGCAGCCATTTGGTGAAACCCACCGATGCTTTGAGGGCACTGGTGCCGATCACTTCGGACAGAATGGCCAGAAACAGGTACAGGTAACTGGGGTTCATGCTTCACCTCGGGGTTTTTCCAGCACCAGACTTTCTGAAGCTGTATCGTGCAAAAACTGTCTGCGAGGGTTCATCCAGAGGGGTGGCACAAACACCCCACTGAACAGCCACAACACCAGATAAAACCTCAATTTCCAGCGCAAACTGGCCTGTTCGAACGTCAACCTCAGGCCAGTGGTGTGCTTGACTTGAATGTTCATTCCCTTTTTGCCAAGGGTCTGGCCTGTAGGGGAAGATTCAAGCACAGCAAAATAAAGCCATCCCACAACCAGAGGCAAAAAGGCCACAGGCAAACGAACAACCCGTGCAAGGTCTTCCCTGGGCTGAAAACCCTCCAGCAAAACAGTCAAGCCATACATTGCTCCCAGAACCAAAACTGCATCCATCAAGAAAGCCAGTGTCCTTTTCCATATCGACGCATAGCGCATGGTCTGATTTTAGAAGAACCTCCACCCACACATGCTGTACTTTGTAGATCATGGCTGCGTTTGTTTATCGGATCATGTCAAAAGAAGAGTGGCACACCATTCAATCTCAAGAATTTTATCTCCCAGAGGAATTGAAAACCGATGGTTTTGTTCACCTGTCTTGTTTGCATCAAGTGATTGAAGTCGCCAACTTCATTGCAGCAGAACAGGAAAACATGTTGCTGCTCAAAATGGCGACAGCAGGTTTGCACGAGTTGCGCTCAGAAGATCTGTATGGCTATGGACAGGATTTTCCCCATCTTTATGGACCTTTGCCCCTGTCAGCAGTGGTGCAGGTTTTGCCTCTGGAATGGAAAGAAGGCACCTTTCACCTGCCAGAGTCACCACCTGCCCAGCATTTTGTTTTTGATCAGGCCCAGAGGCTCCCTTAAAAAATATCGGGACAGAAATTTCCAGCGATTCCAGCAAGGGCTGTTGGGTGCTGGAGAGACTGCAAAATCCAGACCCATTTCACGTGCGATCAAGGCTGCTCTGGGCATGTGGTACGGTTCGGTCACGATCAGCAGGGTTTTCAAGTTGCGCTTCTGCATGATGTTTCGGGTGAACAACAGGTTTTCATAGGTGGAGTGGGACTCGCGTTCCTTCAGGATGGAGGCCTCTGGGACCCCTGCACTGACGGCCAGTTTTTGCATGGCATCGGCTTCATTGGTTCCATCTTCGATGTCGTCTCCCCCACTCATGATCAACAAAGGGGCATACGTTTGCCTCCAGAGATGCACCCCATGATCCACTCTGGCTTTCAAACAGGGGTTGATGCCATTTTTGAAATTCACCCTTGCGCCCAACACCAGAATGGCATCGGTTTGCCTGCGGGTGTCCCGGTTCACCTGTGAGGCCAAGAACAGGGCCACCAGCAAATACACCAGAGCACCCAAAACCAGCAACCCGAACAAAAGCATTTTGAGGTTGTGCTTGACCTTTGATATTTTGTTCGACACTTTTCACTTCACCTCTGCATGAACCTCTGGCAGAACACAAGGAAAAACCGCCCCAGCGGGCGGTTTCTGGATGATCGAACTTTACTTCAGACGGTCCAGAGCGTCTTGTGCTTCTTTGTATCCTTTGTTCAGCTCCAGGGTTTTCTGGTACTGGATGCGGGCATTGGCTTTGTCTCCGATGGCTTCCAGAGACTTGGCGAAGTAGAAGCGGAATTCAGCATTGGTGCCGTTCAGGGTGACCGCCTTGGTGAAGTTGGCGTGGGCTTCTTTGCTGTTTCCACCGTCCAGGGCAATTCTGCCGAGGTAGAAGTAGAACTCTGGGAAGCGCACTGCTTCTTTCTGAACAGCCTGGGTCAGGTTGTTTTTGGCACTGTTCATGTCTTTGCCCAAGTAGTTCACGATTCCAGCGTAACCGAGCACCGTTGCAGTCTGGGGCTTGAAGCGCAGTGCCTGTGCAATCTCCAGATTGGCGGCTTTGATGTCGCCTTTTTCGGCCAGCATCCGGCCATACAAAGCGCGGTTGATGGGGTCGGTGGGATCAGAGATCACGGCCTGTTGCATGGTGTCCAGAGCACCATTCAGGTTGCCTGCCTCGTATTGCAAGCGGGCATAGTTGGCCAGAATGATGGGATCTTCTTTGGAAAGTTCGGAAGCCTTGCGGGCATTTTCCAGAGCTTTGGAATCATCACCTTTGAGGTTGTAAACCAGAGCACGCTCATTGAAGACCGATGCGCTTTTGGGGTTGACGTTTTCGGCATCGTCGAGGATTTTGAGGGCCTCATCAAGGTTGTTTTTGACGCTGCTGAGGTCTTTGGCACTGATGTACTGGTAACGGTACGTCTGGGCCAGACCGATGTAAGCGCTGATGTTGCGGGCATCCAGAGCAATCAGTTGCTTGAAGCTTTCCTGAGACGCAGAATACAGCTTCAGTTGAATCTGGGTGCGCCCGAGGTACAGCAGGGCGTCTTTGTTTTTTCTGTCAAGTTCGATGGCAGTACGGAATGCCGCATAAGCCGCATCATAACGTCCAGAGTTGTAGTAATACTTCCCGAGGGCAAGGTAGTTCTGGGCCGTTGGGGTGGTTGCGGTGCTTTTTTTGGCAGGGGTGCTTTGCGTGTTGTTCTGCGCAAACGCCACTCCACTGGAGATGGGCGCCAGCAGGCACAAACCAAGAGTCATTAAACGCTTCACTGAATTAAACCTCCGGGAGATCTGCCACGCTGACAGAACAAAACGAGTCAGCATCTCAAACAAAGGCATCATACGCGCTTTTTTCCGAATCAAAGTGAATCCCAAGTGAGAAGTTTGCTTCATTCAGCTTGCACCAGAGCTCAGAAAATCCTGCGTGTTGATCATCAAAATCACATCAGAGCCGTGACCCAAATTCATACAAATTCATCACAAAACTTTGAAGTTTGTTGAAAACAGCAAATCCCACAGGCGGACCTTGCATGCGGTTTGGGGTTGTGTTGCCCAGACAGGTAAAATGACCTCACCATGAAGATGCCACCCCTTCTGCTTGTTGGCCTGTTGGGTCTGGGACTGGCCCAGCAAGCCCCTCAAACTGCTTCTCCAGAGGCTTTGCGACCTGAAGACATCCAAACGTCCGTGACCGTCAAAAAGCTGGAAGGGAACAAGCTGCAGGATGTGACGCTGGTGAAAAAAGGGCAGGTGCTGGTGTATCTGGTGGGTGTGTCCACCAGAGTGGATTTTCCAGCAGGACGGCTGGGACTCAAATTGATGGCACCTCAGGGGGCCACCTTGCTTCCAGAGCGCACCCAGGTGAAAGGATACAACTTCCGGCTGGAATACAGTCAGGACGGCAAAACCTTTCAGAAAACACTGAAGGGATGGAAGTACCTGCGGGTGGTCATTCTGAATGCCGTCAAGGCCGGAACATCTCTGGAAGTGCGTTTGCTGTCTAAAGTGAATTAAGCAAATGCTTTTGGGTGGACCCCCATCCACACGTATACTCCCTGCATGCAAACGTTGCGGATTGGCATGATCGGGTGTGGCACGGTGGGAACCGGAGTGTTGGACATCCTCCACCGACAAAAAGCCCAGTTTGAAGCCCTCGGCTTCGACGTTCAACTGGCGGGGGTGCTGGTCCGGGACGCCAGCAAGCCCAGAGAAACCTGCTTTCCCAGTGCTCCCTTGGTCACCGATCCCGGTTTCCTGACCGGGGTGGATGTGGTCATTGAGGTGATGGGTGGGGTTCAGAAGCCTCTGGATCTGGTGCTGCCTGCCCTGAAAGCCGGCAAAGTGGTGATCACAGCCAACAAAGCCATGCTGGCCGAGCGCTGGAGCGAGCTGAAAGCCTACGCCAAAACCGGCCAACTGTACTACGAAGCTGCCGTGATGGCTGGAACCCCAGTGATTGATCCCCTCTCGGGCATTTTGCGCTCCAGTCAGCCCATTGCCCTGCAGGCCATCCTGAACGGCACCTGCAATTACATCCTAACCCAAATGGAGCAGGGCAAAGGCTATGATGAAGCCCTGAAGGAAGCGCAAGACCTTGGTTATGCCGAGGCTGACCCCACACTGGATGTGGGCGGTTTTGATGCAGCCCACAAACTGACTGTGCTGGCCCGTCTGGCCTTTGACCCGGATTACCCTTATGCAGATGTCACCGTGCGTGGCATTGACACCATTCCCGAACATGCTGTGCGTGACGCTCTGGCCAATGACCAGCGCATCCGCCTGATTGGCAGCATTTACCCTGAGAACGGCCAATGGAAAGCCAGAGTGGCCCCCAGACTGCTGCCCATGGACCACCCCATCGCACGGGCAGCCTCTGGACGCAATGCCATGGTGTTTTTTGGCGAGGAGTGCGGAGAAATCTTTGTGGCAGGGGGTGGAGCAGGTGGCGCAGTCACTGCCAGTGGCGTGGTCGGAGACCTGATCAACCACCTGCAAGGCATTCTGGGTCCCAAACCCATCGCTCTGGCAGCGAAAGTGCCTGCTGCACCCTTTGAGGACCTTCCTGAAGTGGACCTCTGAGCAACCCCTGAATCAAAAGCATCCTGAAAACACGGAAGCCGCCCAAATCAAAGGCGGCTTTTTGCTGGATGTTTTGGTTGATGGATTTTACTTTTTGGGCAAAGCTCCGGGCCGGAAGAACGCTTCCACCGTGGCAGGCACCTGATCCTTGCTCCAGAGGTACCTGAGGTTTCCGGTCCCTGCCTGAACATCCAGACGGATGGTGCCTCCATCCAGACAGGTGCCATGCACCATTTTTTCGGTGTAGCGGGCCTGATTGCCTTCGTTGCGCACAAATTGAAGGCGGGAAGCACACCCTTGCTCGGGATAAATCGCCGAAACCAGCATCCCTTTGGAGGTGGAAGACACCACCAGTTGCACAGAGAAAGACCCGGCTGGATTGCGCTGAACCGCCAGAGCGTTGTACACCCCGCTTTTGATCAGCGTGCTCCCTGAGCCTTCAGCAAAAACCAGAGGCAAATCAGATTGGTTCGCTCCAAAGTTGATGGAGGTCTGGCTGCCGTTTCTGCGGAGGACCACCAGTTGGGTGCTGTTGCAATTGGTGCCACCATAAAGGGGGTCTTGACGGGCAACCAACTGGTTCTCCTGACGGGTCAGGACCGTCAGGTTGGCTGCACATTGCAGCTCTGGACGGACCAACGTTCCAATGGCACCCTCTGTGCCAGAGCTCAGGTTCAGTTGCACACCTGAAGCGGTCCACTGTCCCTCATACCACATGGGCACAGGTGTGGCTACTGCAGACGTTGAAGTGGTCTGTGTGGCTGTGGGGGCACACGCCACCAACCCGAGCATCAGTAAACTGAGAAATTTGGGCCTCATCATGCTGTATTCCAGCTTAGCGGTTTTGTGATTAAGAAAACCATTGGCTTGCTGACAATGGTTTCATACAAAGGCATTTTGGCTTCACCACACCATTAGAAAGTGAGATTTTCTACAAGCATCCCATACTTCTGAAACAAAAGACGCTATACTACCCATGTGTTAGGTAGCCACACCCTGTCTCTGATTCAGCCCGCCCTGCAAGCTTTTGAAGAACGCATCCGCGAGGTGCTGACTTCCAGAGTGGAATTTATTCAACTGATCAACGGAGATCTGGTGGGTGCCGGCGGGAAACGCTTTCGTCCTGCACTGGTGATGCTGTCTGCCCGGGCTCTGGGCATTCAAGATTTGCGCGAACTGGACCTTGCCGTGGCCGTGGAGTTGCTCCACTCTGCCACCTTGCTCCACGATGACCTGATCGACGATGCAGACACCCGCAGGGGCATGGAAGCCGCATTCCGCAAGTATGGCAATGCTGTATCCGTGCTCTCTGGAGATTTCATGCTCTCAAGGGTGCTGAAGATCCTTTCTGAGCATCCAGCCACCCTGACCGCCGAATTTGCCGAGACCAGCATGCGGATCTGCGAAGGTGAAGTGCTGCAGTTTCAGGTCGCCTCTTATCGGGATTACAGCATCGAAAATTATCTGGAAATCATCACCGCAAAAACAGCCGTTCTGATGGCCACCGCTGTTCGTGCACCTGCGCTGATGATTGGCGCTCCAGAGAATGTGGTCGAGGCCCTGACCACCTATGGTCTGGAATATGGACGCGCCTTCCAGATTCAAGACGATTTGCTGGACCTGACTGCAGATGCAAGCAAACTCGGAAAACCCATTGGCGGAGACCTGAAAGAAGGCAAAGCCACCCTGCCTGTGCTGTACCTGATGGAAACCGAACATGGCCCTGAGGTCCGTGAAATTCTGGCCCGTCGGGCATCTGAACCCGGAGATGTGGAACGGGTGCGCCTGCTGGCCCAGCAAATGGGCGTGATCCAGAAATCCAGACGCGAAATTGCAGAACGTGTGCATCGGGCCGTGGAAGCCCTGCAAATCTTGCCCAGCAGTCCAGCCCGTCAGGCACTGGAAAATCTGGCTCTGGCTGAGGCTGAACGGGCATTGTAAAGGCCGAGAGCCGAGAGCCGAGAGCCGAGAGCCGAGAGCCGAGAGCCGAGAGCCGAGAGCATCCTGCAATACGTACAAAAAATGGTCAAGGGGATTTTGTAGGGGCGCAACTGTCAATGAGACCAACATGGGGTCTCCTGTTTTGTACAAGAAGCGTGCTGCGCCTTGAAAGCTTTAACCAAAGCTTTTCTAGCCCTTGGCCCTCGGCTCTCGGCAAGTTGTCCACTTGCAATTTTTTGTATATTGGATGCATTCCACCATTGTCACCAGACATGGAACACATGTCTGCCTTTATTTATTTTCCCCATTTTAAGATTTTTCCGTATATTTATTCCCCGAGAATTCTATTTTGAACTTTGTTCTAATTCAAAACCATCTTTTGACCCGAGAAAGTTTCGTGTACTTTGGACAACAATTCAAAAGCTGAACTTCATCCAAAATTTCCAAAAATGGAAATATTTCACCCGAGTTAAACACGTCTGCGACATCAAAATTCCGTGTGGGATTTTTTGTTTGTCATTCAGGATTTCTGGGACAAAAGCACCGGGACACTTGACAACCCTCCTAGACAGGTATAATCCAACCGACAAAGCACCTTGAACCGCCATGTCCTCAGGTCCCACACGGGCCTGAAGCAGACTGCTCAGGGAAAATTTCGGAGGTCTGGATGACCAACCCACTGAGTTGGCAAAACATCACTCAACAAGTTGACCGCGCATTGCCCCATTCCGAAGCCAACAGCGCTTCAATGGCCTTCATGCGCTATCCCAAACGCTCGGTCACCCTCTCCATGCCTGTGGTGATGGACGATGGAACCGTGCGGGTGTTCAAGGGTTACCGGTGCGTGCACTCGATTGCCCTTGGCCCGGCCAAAGGCGGCATCCGGTACAAGGCCGGACTGTCACAAGAAGAAGTCGAAACCCTCTCTGCCCTGATGACCGTCAAATGCGCCGTGATGGGCCTGCCACTGGGCGGTTCCAAAGGAGGGATTGACGTCAATCCCAAGGAACTCTCCCACAAGGAGCTGGAACGTCTGACCCGCCGTTACACCAGCGAACTGGTGGACCTGATTGGACCCATGCAGGACATTCCTGCACCGGACCTCGGGACCGATGAGCAGATCATGGCGTGGATCATGGACACCTACAGCGAAAACCACGGCAGCACCATTCCCGGTGTGGTGACAGGCAAACCTGTTTCTCTGGGTGGCTCTGTGGGGCGCAAAGAAGGCGCAGGGCGTGGTGCGGCATACGCAGCTGCACGCGTGCTGCCTGCCTACGGCTACGACCTCCACCGCTCCTCTGTGGCGGTTCAGGGCTTTGGCATGGTGGGGCGTTACGCTGCCCTCGCCTTCCATGAACTTGGAGCCAAAGTGATCGCAGTGAGCGACTCTTCGGGTGGTTTGTACCAACCCTCAGGGCTGGACATTCCGGCCCTCATTCGCCACAAAGAAGAAACCGGCAGCATTCAGGGTTTTGAAGGTGGGCGAAGCCTCCCCCACGATGACCTGTTCAAGCTGGATGTCACCATCTTGCTGCCCGCCGTGGACGCTGGAGCCATCCACTCTGGAAACGTGCAAAAAGTGTGTGCCAAATTTGTGCTGGAAGGGGCCAACTTTGCCGTGACCCTCGCAGCAGATGAGGTCCTGCGCAAAAAAGGCACCATCGTGATTCCAGACATCGTTTCCAACGGTGGAGGGGTGACAGTCAGTTACTTCGAATGGGTGCAAGACTCCAACCAGTTCTTCTGGACCGAAGGCGAAATTCGCGACGCGCTGGAAAAACACATGCGAGAAGCCGTCGGACAGATCCTGCAAATTGCCTACAAACAGGGCATCGACCTGAGAACCGCCGCCTACGTGATTGCTTTGAACCGCCTGCACAACGCCACTGCCCTCAGAGGAGTGTATCCATGAATTTCGAGATCCCCAGCTATCTGGACAAAAACAACATCGGCCCTTTTGAGATTTACCTTGAACAGGTCGAGCGTGTCACCCCTTACCTCGGGAAACTGGCCTACTGGGTGGAAACCCTCAAGCGCCCCAAACGCATTCTGGTGGTGGATGTCCCCATCCACCTTGATGACGGTTCAGTGGCCCACTTTGAAGGGTACCGGGTGCAGCACAACACCTCCAGAGGTCCAGCCAAAGGGGGCATCCGTTACCACCAGGACGTGACTTTAAGTGAAGTGATGGCCTTAAGCGCATGGATGACCATCAAAAATGCTGTGGTGGGCCTGCCTTACGGTGGGGGCAAAGGGGGCATCCGCGTGGACCCCAGAAAACTGTCGATGGGTGAACTGGAGCGCCTGACCCGCCGTTACACCACCGAAATTGGCATCATCATCGGACCAGACCGGGACATCCCTGCCCCCGATGTGAACACCAATCCTCAGGTCATGGCGTGGATGATGGACACCTACTCCATGAACGAAGGCAAAACCGCCACCGGTGTGGTGACAGGTAAACCCATCGCCTTGGGGGGCTCTCTGGGTCGCAATGACGCCACTGGACGTGGGGTGTTTGTGGCTGGAGCACGGGCCATGCAAAAACTGGGCATCCCTCTGGAAGGGGCCAGAGTGACTGTGCAGGGCTTCGGCAACGTGGGGAACGCTGCTGCACGCATTTTCCATGACCACGGGGCCAAAGTGGTGGCCATTCAGGACATCACCGGCACCATCTACAGCGAAGCGGGCATCAACCCTTACGACGCCCTGAACCACCTGAAAGAACACAGCACCCTCAAAGGCATGCCCGGCACCGAAACCATCGATCCCTCCAGCTTCTGGGACGTGGAATGCGAAGTCTTGATCCCTGCCGCTCTGGAAAAACAAATCACCGAAGAGAACGCCAACCGCATCAAAACCAGAGTCATCGTGGAAGGGGCAAACGGTCCCACCATCCCTGTCGCCGATGACATCCTGTCCGACAAAGGCGTGCTGATTGTGCCAGACGTGCTGGCCAACGCCGGGGGTGTGACGGTCAGTTACTTCGAGTGGGTGCAGGACTTCTCCAGTTACTTCTGGACCGAAGACGAAATCAACGCCCGACTGGACCGCATCATGCGTGAAGCCTTCGACAGCCTCTGGGATGTCAAAGAGCGCCACAATGTGACCCTGAGAACCGCTGCTTACATCGTGGCCTGTGCCCGTGTGCTGGAAGCCAGAGCACTGCGCGGGTTGTACCCTTAAATCCCTGCTTCTCGATCCCCCTGCTTCTCGCAAGTTCGAAGCTGTCCCCCTTAACAAAGGGGGACTTTTTGCTTTGGCTTGAGCTTTTTACCCCTTCCTTAAGGGGTCGCTTGCAAGTAGAACAAGCAACGGGGGATCTAAAACACCTCTGGCACATCCGAAATCACGCCATCCACACCCCAGGCCCTGAACTGCTCCACCAGAGCCCGGTCATTCACCGTCCAGGTGAAGATTTTTTTGTTCTTTTTGTGGGCATCCAGCACCAGTTCTTCACTCAGTTTGGAGTGGTGGGGGTGCAGGCTGTAGAGGGGCAGGTGCAAACCCACCTTGGCGAGCCATTCCAGTCCGGTGTTGCCATCATAGAGAAAGCCCAGACGCCAGCTGCTGTCCAGAGCATAAATGCGGCCCAGACTGATGGGGTTGAAGCTGCTGATCACGATCTGGTCGTGGATGCCCTGTTTTTTGAGGAGGTCCACCAGCAGCTTTTCACGGCCATCGGAGACATTGGAGTCGTTTTTGAGTTCGATGTTGAGCAAAAACTGGGGTTTGTCTCTGACCCAATCGAGCAGGTCAGAGAGCAAAGGCACAAAAGGGTAATCCTGCTGGATTTCCTGCACGGTGAGGGCAGCAATCAGGCGTCCATCTGGAAGGTGCTCATCGTGAAAAAGCACCATCTGGTCATCTCGGGTGGGTTGGGTGTCCAGTTCGATGCCGTCCAAGCCCACCTCGAAGGCATTTTGAAATCCTGCAAGGGTGTTTTCTTGATGGGTTCTCGGGGTGCCACGGTGTCCAAGGCGTTGCATGGGAAAGGTTATAACATCCACAGATTTGTTCCTTGTAAGATACCCTGCGAACAACAGCAGAGGATTTGTCAGGTTTTTTCGCTGGCAAACACAGGCAGATGCACTATGCTGTTCATTGTTGTGGAGGTCACATGAATTGGGACGAACGTTTCAAAAGCGAAGGACTGGACCCGGTTCTGAGGGCAGATGGCCCACAGGCGGCTCTGGTGGCCTCGTCGGATGAACTTGCTTACCTGGATGAGCGCAGGTCACAGCGCATTCCATTGTCGAAAATCAACAAAATCAACATTGATTCCAAAGGCTTGCTGACCATTCAGGTGGGAGGCAAAGATGCCCTTTCGGTGTCGGTGCAGGGCTTTCAGGCCACCGACCTGAAACACTTCTTCGAAGGGCTCAAGCCTCTGGTTTCCGAAGCCAAGCAGAAAGCGGTCCAGAGCGCTCAGGCAGCCCAGAGTGCATCCAAGCCTGCGCCCAAACCCAGACCTGTGCGTCCTGCCCCTCAAGCGCAGCCCAGACCTCAACCTGCACCCAAAAGTGCAGACCCTGAACCTGAGGCCTCTGAAGAAGCGTCTGAACCCGTGCGGTCTTCGTTGCAGGCAGAGTCCAGAGGTTTGATTGGCAGATTCAAGTTGCTGTCTTTGTTGATTGTGCTGGTGGGCGCGGTGTTTGGTGGCTTGCAATACACCGACGATCCCAAAGCCCTGATTCAGGCAGCGTGGATGTTTGTGTCCAGCATTTTCCTTGCCCTCGTGGTGCTGGTGCTCAGTGAAGTGTTGAGGGTTTTGATTGACCAGCAGGAGAGAAAACCGTGAGCATTGAACTTCTCAGACAGGCCGTGGCCATTCCCAGTGTCTCTTACCATGAAGCCGACGTGGCCAAATACCTTGCGGGCTACATGGGCAAACACGGTTTTGAAAACGCCCACGTGGACGTCTCTGGCAGTGCCATCGGTGAGCGGGGCAACGGACCCCTGACGGTGGTGCTCCTCGGGCACATTGACACAGTGCCGGGAGACATTCAGGTGCGCATCGAAGACGGCAAACTGTACGGACGGGGCTCTGTGGATGCCAAAGGCAGCTTCTGCACTTTTGTGAGCGCGGTGCAGCAGCTTCCAGAGTCCGCCTTGCAAAAAGCCCGTTTTGTGTGCATCGGGGCCACCGAAGAAGAAGCCCCCACCTCAAGAGGGGCCAGACACGCTGTCACCAAGTACACGCCCAATTACATCTTCATTGGTGAGCCCAGCAGTTGGGATGCCATCACCCTCGGATACAAAGGGCGTTTGATTGTCAAAGCGGAAATGGTCAAAGACAATTTCCACACTGCTGGAGAAGGCACAAGTGCTTCAGACGATGTGGTGGAGTTCTGCACCCGCGTCAAGAAATGGGCACAGGAACACGCCGAGAAACACAACGCCACCGGGGCCTTCAACACCATTCAGGTGATGGTCCAGAGCATCCATGGGGATGCAGACGGCATGCAACAGGTGGCCAAAGCCAGTGTGGGCCTCAGGCTGCCACCCGGCATGCACCCGAGTGCAGCCCAGAAAGAAATTTTCCAGTTGAAACTGCCCGGCATGCACCTGCAATTTGTGAGTCATGAAGTGCCTTACCGTGGCGAAAAAGACACCCCGATCAGCCGGGCCTTGCGTCTGGCCATCCGTGAAGTGGGCGGAACCCCCAAATTCAAAGTCAAAACCGGAACCAGTGACATGAACGTGGTGGCCCCACACTGGGATGCCCCCATGGTGGCTTACGGTCCTGGAGATTCTGCATTGGATCACACACCCTTCGAGCACCTTGAACTCGCAGAATACGAGAAGGCAATCGAGGTGTTGAAAAGGGCACTGATCAAACTGGTGGGTGCCTGAACCCGCATCCTCGAACCAGAGTGGCCTGAAGATCAAAACTTCAGGCCATTTTGCAGGAAATTCAGAAAGGATGGTCATGGGCACAGAGCAAATTCTGATGCTGGTGCTGCTGGTGGTGGCACTGGTTTTTTTCTCGATTGAAATTCTGGCGGTGGACGTCACTGCCCTGCTGATTCTCGCTTTGTTGATTCTGTTTGGTCTGATCAAACCCGAAGAAGCCTTCCAGACTTTTGGCTCAGAAACGGTGGTGGTGATTGCAGGTCTGTTTGTGCTGACCCGAGCCCTCCTGAAAACCGGAGTGATCGAGGGCATTGGGGCAGCATTGCAAAAATCCTTGGGCAAAAAAGTCAAATGGGTGATGCGGATGATGCTGGCAGTCATCGCCGGGGTGTCAGGCTTTGTCAGCAACACCGCCACGGCAGCCGTGTTTTTGCCTTTCATGCTGAGCCTGACCCGCAGGCTCAATTTGAACCCCTCCAAAACCCTGATGCCTCTGGCCTTTGCCAGCATTCTGGGTGGAACCATCACCGTGATCGGAACCAGCACCAATCTGGTGGTCTCGGGCATCCTGCCCAAATTTGAACAGCCCTCTTTTGGCTTTTTTGAACTGGCGTGGATTGGGGTTCCCATGACCCTGTTTGGCTTGCTGTACCTGTGGTTTGTGGCCCCTCGCCTGCTTCCAGAGCGCAGCACCGACATTGGCACCAACTACCAGCTCAGGGATTATCTGGCAGACCTCACCCTGCCAGAAGGGCACAATTTCCATCAGAAAACCCTGAAAGAAACCCAGTTGGGCGAGGTGTACCAGCTCTGGGTTCTGGCAGTCCGTCGAGGGGACAAGGTGATTCAGGCACCGGGCGCAGACTTCATCGTGCTCTCTGGGGACACCCTTTTGCTGGAAGGCAGCAGTGCCAACCTGATCCGGGTCAAATCCGCTCTGGGCCTGATCACCAAGGCCGAAGACCAGATTGCCCCCGCACAACTCAAACTGGTGGAGTTGTTGATCATGCCCCGCTCTCCCCTGCTGGGACGCACCCTCAAAGAGTACGGTTTCCGTGAAAAATACGGTTGCACGGTGCTAGGCTTCCACCGCTTGCAAAAAACCGTGATTGCCCCTGTCGCCAAAACCCGGTTCCAGATCGGGGATGTGCTGCTGGTGCAAGGCACTCCCGAGCAAACCGAACGCCTGAAATCCAGCTTCGTCCTGATCGACGATGTCTCCGAGGCCGTCCGTGAACACCGCAAAGCCCCTCTGGCGGTGCTGGGATTCCTGTTCCCCATCGTGATGGGAGCGACGGGTTTGATGCCTTTTTCTTCGGCCATTCTGCTCAGTGTGGTGATGATGCTGATTTTCCGGGTGGTCTCTCCAGAGGAAAGCTACAGCACCATCGAATGGCCTGTGCTGGCCCTCATTGCAGCCATGCTGGCCTTTGGAATGGCCTTTCAGGAAACCGGAACCGCCAAAGCCGTGGCTGGCTACATGGCAGACTGGGTCAAACCCCTCGGGCCTTATGGGATTCTGGCAGCTTTCTACATTTTGACCGTGATCCTGACCCAACCCATGTCCAATCAGGCTGCTGCACTGGTGGTGTTGCCTTTGGCCATTGGTGTGGCCAACGAACTCGGGTACAATCCGCGCACTTTTGCAGTGGCCATCACCGTGGCTGCCAGCAACAGTTTCATCACCCCTCTGGAACCGGCCAGTTTGCTGGTGTTTGGACCGGGACGCTACAAGTTTCTGGATTTCATCAAGGTTGGCATGCCCCTGACCGTGCTGGCCTTTGTGCTCGGGATGCTGATCATTCCGTGGAAGTGGCCGTTTTGATGGCCGAGGGCCTCATGTAATCCGTAGCAGAAATCATCAAGGGCATCTGTAGGGGCGAGGCATGCCTCGCCCTGCATGCTTTAGCAAAAGCCCTTTTTGCTCTCGGCCCTCGGCAACTCGCAAACCCTTCTGCCTTCTGCCTTCTGCCTTCTGCCTTCTGCCTTCTGCCTTCTGCCTTCTGCCTTCTGCCTTCTTCTTGACCCCAAGATGCGCCTCCGAAGCGGTTCGGTCGGCGCGGGGTCGCTGCCTTCTGCCTCTTCCCCAGATCTTTGCCTCCTTTCATGCTCACCTGTTAAAATGAAGGCATGACAGAAAACACCGAAACCCGTGCTGTTCCTGCACGCAAACGCAATTACACGGGCTCTGTCGTGACCGCCGTGGTGCTGGGTGTGATTGCAGGAGTGATTGTCGCGCTGTTCTTTTTGAAGAAAAAGCATGGCAACGACGTGGATCTGGACGAAAACGACAACCCTTTATTCGTTTGAGCCAATCATCGTTTGCCCCCGAGATCGGGGGCTTTATTCTTTTTGCTGCTGTTTTCTGGTTTCACTTCAGTGCGTTGCGGTACACGTACAGCAACCATCCCACCACCACAAATCCCAGAGCACTGAGCACCACCACTCCCATCTGGGGTCCAAATGGACCGTGGCTGGAAATCGCATAACCTTCCAGAGCAGCACCAATGGGGGCACTGCCCACCAGAACGGTGGTGTAGAGGCTCATCACCCGGCCACGCAGTTCGTTGGGAATGGACAGTTGGATCAGGCTGTTGGCACTGACCAGGCAACTCATCATGGCGAAACCGCACACCACCAGAGCCCCTGCACCCACATACATGTTGGGGCTCATGGCGAACATCACGTTGGTGATGGGCAGGGCCAGAGCGGCCAAACGCAGGTTGCGCTCTGGCTTGGGTGAACTGGCCTGTCTGAGTGCGCCAATCATGCAGCCCAGACCAAAAGCAGCACTGAGTCCGCCAAAGGCAGCTTCTTTGAGCATGAACACCTGTTTGGCGAAGTACGGAATCAGGATGTTGAAGTTGATGACGGTGATGGACACCACACCAATCAGCAGCATGATGAATTTCACTTTGGGGGTGGATTTCACGTACCGCAAACCCTCAGCGATGCGGCCCAGCATGCCCTGCTGGATCTGGGGCTCGGGGTCTTTCCAGTGCAGTTGGGCCTGAATGAACATCACAGCCAGAAAGGTGACTGCATTCAGGTAAAACGGGAAGGCCAGTCGGCTGAGGGCGTCTTCGTTGCCTCCGGCCAGCAAATACACGCCCAGAGGCACCACCAGACCAAACAAGGCCTGACCGATGGTTCTGGAGGTGTTGAAAGCCAGACTGTTCAGGGCCACCGCATTGGGCAGGGATTCTCTGGGAACGAACTCGGCCAGCAAAGACTGGCGGGCTGGCATGTTGAATGCATTGGCAAGTCCACTCAGGGCAGACATCACAAAGATCAGGGTCAGGTTGATGTGCCCGGTGTGAATCAGCACACCCGAGGTCAGGGCAATCAGCATGAAAGCCACTTGCGTTCCCTGCAAGACGGCTTTTTTGGAAATGCGGTCCAGAAGCGCTCCGGCAAAGAGCGAGAACAGCAAGGTCGGGGTGAACTGCACCACGTTGACCCATCCCAGGATTTGGCTTGAAGGGGTGAGTTCCAGCACCAGATAAGAAAGTGCTGTGGTCTGGATCCAGCTCGCAAGCAGGCTGAGGATTTGAGAGTACCAGTACACCCTGAAATCGGTGTGGATCAGGGCCTGGAAGGTGCGTTGTTGCCACTGTCGCAAGCCATTCATGGGGTCATCATAAGCCTCCCTGAAGGGCATTTTGACTAAGCATGCTGGCTTAAACTGTACGGGGCACCCACATGAATGAAGCTTCTGAGAAGAGTCCTTTCCCTGAGAAACCCGGACTCATGAAACCTTGGTGCACTACAGGATCTCCCCATCCTGCAACTGAGGATTTGTGATCCAGATCTTCATCAAGTGAGGTTTCATGAAAGGCTCACATCTTCTCAACATCTTTGTCTGCGTATGATGGAAAAGTCATGCGTTCCAATCTCAGGGTTTTGGGTGTGTTTTTACTGGTTTCTGCCGCCCAGGCAGGAAGTTATACCGTTCAGAAGAACGATACGCTTTACAGCCTCGCAAAACGCTTCGACATCACCATTGAAGAACTGCTGAAGCTCAATGGGATGAAAGAGCCCAAACTGACCCTCGGGCAAACCCTCAAGGTTCCCGATGCCAAGCCCGTGGCAAAACCAGCGGTCAAACCTGCATCTGCCCTGCCCAGAGAGCATGTGGTGGGTCAAAAGGAAACCCTTTTTGGCATTGCCAAAAAGTACGGCCTGAAAACCGAGGACCTCAAAAAATACAATGGCCTGACCAGCAATGACCTGGCAGTGGGTCAGGTTTTGAAGTTGCACCCTGAGGCCACCGCCAGCAAGCCTGTGTCCAAAGAGACCCCATCGGCCAAAACCCCTGCTCCCAAAGCAGAATCCAAGCCTGCACCTGCTGCAACCGGCACCAAAACCGAATCCAGCAAGGCCCCTGTCAAACCAGAGAGCAAACCTGCCGAAGCCAAAACCGTGGCGGTTACCCCTTTGCCGGCCAAACCAACGACCAGCACCACCACCGCAAAAACGGACACCAAAACGGCTTCTGGAACGGCCAACAAAACAGACACCACCAAGGCCCCTGAAGCCAAAACCACCCCTGCCAAAACCCCAGAGGTGGCCAAAACCGAGGCCACCAAAAAAGAGCCTGCTCAAACAGCCACCGTCAAAACCGAACCTGTTGCTGCAAGCAGTGCAACTTCCAACAAGGACAGCAACAAAGACAGCAAGGAAGCTCCCAAAGCCGCCAAAGTCAAACCTGTCCTGACCGGGGCCACCACCTATGTGGTGCAAAAAGGGGACAACCTTTACAACCTTGCCCGCAAATTCGGTGTGACAGTGGATGAGCTCATGGACTGGAATGCTCTGGACACCCACAGTCTGGATGTGGGCCAGAACCTGCAATTGATCGCCAGGGTGCAACCTGCCCCTGAAGTCAAGCCAGAGGTCAAAGAGGAACTCAAAGCCTCCTTGAAAGAGCCTGTTCAGGAACCTGTGCGGGTGACCTCAACGGTCAAGCCCTCTGCTGAGCAAGAAAAAGTCACCATTCAGCCTGTGCAGGTGGTGGACAATGCGGTCACCCTGACCCCTTCCAGCGTTCCAGAGCGGCATGTGGTGCAAAAAGGTGACACGTTAAGCGTGCTGGCCCGCAAGTACTCCACCACCGTCAGTGCCATTCAGGAAGCCAACAACCTGCTGGACACCCGTTTGCAGGTCGGGCAGGTTTTGATTTTGCCCAACAGCCTCAAGAACATTCCAGAGCCTTCCAACCTGATCAACATCGTCTCCACCACACCCAATCCGTGGCGCGATTACGCCATGAGCCTGATGAACATCCCCTACGTGTACGGGGGCACCAACCCGGAAAAAGGTCTGGATTGCAGCGGTTTCACTTTGCTGGTGATGCAGCAAGCCGGAGTCAAACTGCCCAGAACCAGTCTGGAACAGTCACGGGTCGGTGAGGATGTGGACCTGCAAGAACTGCAAGAAGGGGACCTGATCTTCTTTGACACCCTCGGGCATGGGGTGTCGCACGTGGGCATCTATCTGGGAGACAACCAGTTCATTCATGCCAACAGTTATCTGGAACGGGTGTCCATCGATGACATCACCAACAACTACTATGCCAAGCGCGTGGTGGGTGTGAAACGGGTGCTGGCTCCGCTGACCACCGCTCAACGCTGAGCGGCAACATCAACACACCAGAGTTCAGGCCACCTGCACGTCCACCTGTTCACGGGAAGGCAGCAGGTAGGCCCCCACTTCTCCGTCGCGCAGGTTGAGGATCAGGTGTGGCACGTCGTATTCGGCGTTTCGAACGTCGGTCATGCTGGGGGTGCTCGGGCCATTGGGGTGGGAGTGGTAAATCCCGAGCAGTTGCATGCCTTCTGCGTCCATGACTTTCAAAGCCCGGATCAGACGTGCTGGATCCGCAAAATACTGACGGGTCGGGTCTGGGGCCACATTGACCAGAGGATAAACGGCTTGCACCAGATTGCCCACACCAGCAAGCACCCCCACGCATTCGCATGGAGCATCCCTGAATGCATGGGCCCACAATTGTTTCCACAAAACCTCGGGAATGCGCAGGATCACACGTCCACCTCCTCAGAACACACGGTTGATTCCATTGTGCACGAAAAATCCTGTCGTTTTCCTTAACTTGTGACACGATTGGCACAAAGTCCAATGGAATCTGTCACAGGACTTTGAAGGGGTGGAGCTTGGCGCTTGAACTTTGTTGGACTCTGGGGCTACTGCAACACACCCATCCAGAGCAGAATCCCGTACAGCAAGAGCGGAATGGCCACCACCCCGAGAATCAGCTTGAAGATGCGCCACAGGTCACTGAACAACTCTTTCACAGTTTGAGTTTAGCAGAAGGGTCTCTGGTGCAATGGTGAGGGGGACAACGTGCTGAGAGCCGGCGGCCCAGCGCGAAGCGCCTCAGTGCCGACGGGGCCGCCCCCGAGCGACCCAGCCGATCAAACCGCTTTGATCGGCGCAGTCGGGTCAAGAAGGCACGTGGTCAGAGGCAAGAAACTGGCCGTCCAGTGAGCGCGTAGTAGGGCCAAGACAGAGCCGAGAGCCGAGAGCCGAGAGCCGAGAGCCGAGAGCATCGTGCAATACGTACAAAAACTCGTCAAGGGGATCTCGTGTAGGGCGAGGCGGGCAAGTTCACCAACATGTGGTGAACTGTTCTGCACAAGAAGCATGCCTCACCCAACTGGCAGAAATCTCAGGCCTCCTTTACGCCCAGTGGGTCAATCTATGATGTCTTGAGGTTTAAAATTCAACCCGCGGTTTTTTTGCTGATCTCAACTCCATGTTCTTCAACATGAAGCCCGAATCTTCACGTTGATGCATTTACTCCAATGAGCATCACCCTCAAATCCATACACTTCCTGTACATGCTATCCTGAAAAGCGTGACCAAACGCATAAAAAACGCCAGCAAAAGCAAAAAAGCGCCTGTCAACAATCCCGGCAACCATGAGGTTTACGGGTTGGTGCTGTTCGCTGTTGCCCTGTTCTGCATGCTGTGCATTTATGCTCCCAGTCAGTACACCGGAGGGCTGGGAACTTCCGTCCGGGATTACCTGTTGAACAGTCTCGGGTGGGGTGCCTATGCCACTCCCCTGTATCCGATTGTGTATGGCGTGCTTGCCTTCATGGAAAAAGACCCCAAATCCATCGCCCGGCCGGTGATTGCCAGCGGCATCCTGATCGTTTCAGGTTTGCTGGCCAGCAACATCATCGAGCCCCTCTCTGGCGGAGCATGGCTGGGATACATCACCGAACCCATCCGCCAACTCATCAGCTATGGTGGCCTGATCCTGCCCCTGATCGGCCTGACCCTCGGGGCGGAAGTGCTGTTGCAACTGCCTCCATTCAGCCTCTTGATTGCCTTTTTCCGTCTGATCAGCGAAAAAGTGGTGGGCATTGCCCAGACCACCGAACTGAATTCCCAGCAACGCAAACTGTACGGCAAATTGCGGGCACAGGAACAGGAACTTGAAGCCCTGATGTCCCTGTATCCCTCTGCGCAGGAACTGAAAGTCTGGCTGACCACCCTGCGCAAAGCCAAAGTGAACATCCCTGACTTCACCCCAGAGGAGAAACTCCAACTGGAGGAAGAACTCAGCAACACGCACGACCTGCTGAAGGATTTTTCCAGCAAGAAAGCCTTCGAGATCACCGAGCAATTGCAAGACGAGGATTACCCCCTCCCAGAGCTGCCCCACGAACTGGAACGCCCCCTCAAACTGGAGTTGCAAAGCGCCCAGTTGATGGAAGGGCACCGTTCTTTGCTGGTTCGGGAGTACAACGATCTGGTGGGCACCATCCGCAAAATGGGCCGTGAGCGGGAGCAGAACATCAAAACCCTCTCTGGTCAGGTGAAAGCTGCACAGTTGCGTCAGGTGCTGACCTTGCAAGAAAGTCGCACTTCGTCATGGAAACAGACCACCAAATCTGTGACCCTCTGGCAACAGCAGGTGGATGTGTTCGTTCCATGGATGGATTTTCTTGTGGAGGTGGCTGCCCATTCTCAGGGTCTGGTGCTGGACAGCGAACTGGCCAAGAAACTGTCCCAGAACTTCAAGAAAACCCTGCGTGAATTGGGCTGGTGGCAAAAAAGTCTGGAGAACCTGCAAGGGGCTCCAGCGGTTCCAGCGGCCAAACATGAAGTCCCAGAGAATGTGGAGTTTGATCTGGATTTCAGCAGTCTGGATTTCAGCTTTGAGGAACCCAAACCTGAAACCAAACCCGAGCCCATCCCCACCCCTGCCCCATCCACTTTTCAGGCCCCAGAGCCTGATCCTGCCCCTTGGATGGAACCTGAAAATGCCTCAGAAAAAGCCGCCAGAGAAGGCACCAATCCTCTGGAACCCGAGCGGCCCAAGCCCAACCTGAAAGATCCGCTGCCTTCTGTGGGGGCCATTCCAGCCACCAAACCCGAAATGGACTTGCTGGACCCCATCCCCAACACCACGCAGGACCGGCGCATTCTGGACCAGATGGCCCGCGAACGGGCCGACCTGATCAACCAGACCCTTTCTGAATTCAAGGTGCAGGCCCGTGTGACCGATTTTGCCAGAGGTCCCACGGTCACCCGTTATGAAATTGAGCCTGCCCCCGGCGAGAAAATCTCCAGGATCTCGGGCCTCAGCAATGACCTTGCCCGTGCGCTTGCCGTGGGTGGGGTGCGCGTGGAAGCTCCCGTTCCCGGCAAGAGCGTGATCGGTCTGGAGGTTCCCAACGCCGAGCGTGAACCCATCACCTTCCATGCTGCGATTGCCTCCAAAGCTTTTGGAGATTCCAAAGCGAAACTGCCCATCGTGCTTGGAAAAAGCATTGACGGGGAAATGTACGTGGGCGATCTGGCCCGCATGCCCCACCTGCTGATTGCAGGTTCCACGGGCTCGGGGAAATCGGTGTGTGTGAACACCCTGATCGTGAGCCTGCTGTACCGTTACCTGCCTCAGGAACTGCGGTTTGTGATGATCGACCCCAAAATGGTGGAACTGACCCCCTACGACGGCATCCCCCACCTGATCCGTCCAGTGGTGACCAACCCTGCCGATGCGGCCGGAGTGCTGCTCGGGACGGTGGCGCACATGGAACGGCGTTACAAGATGATGAGTCAGGTGGGCGCGAAAAACCTTGAGCAGTTCAACGCCAAGATGCGCCAGATTGGCGACCCCGAGTTGCCTTACATGGTGATCATCATTGACGAGCTTGCCGACCTGATGATCACCAGTCCCAAAGAAGTGGAAAGCGCGATCATGCGTCTGGCCCAGATGGCCCGGGCCACCGGGATGCACTTGGTTCTGGCCACCCAGCGCCCGAGTGTGGACATCCTGACCAGCTTGATCAAGGTGAACGTGCCTGCCCGCATCGCTTTTGCGGTGTCCAGCAGCCACGATTCCCGCACCATTCTGGACAACACCGGCGCAGAACGCCTGACCGGTCAGGGCGACATGCTGTTTTACCAGCCCGGTCTGGTGAAACCCGTGCGTTTGCAAGGCCCCTACATCTCCGAAGGGGAAACCGTGCGCATCAACGACTTCTTGCGCCGTCAGTTCTTCGAAGACTGGTTTGGCGAGTCTTACGGCACCGACTTCGATGGTGTAGATGAAGCCGGAGCAGGTCCCAAAGCGAGTGGCCCCATGGATTTCTCTGACCCCTTGCTCCGTCAGGCAGCAGAGATTTGCATCGAAGAAGGACAAGGCAGCGTTTCCCGTTTGCAACGCCGTCTGAGCGTCGGGCATGCCCGTGCAGGGAAATTGATGGACATGCTGGAAGCCATGGGTATCGTCAGCAAACATCAGGGTTCCAAGCCCCGCGACATCCTGATTTCCAGAGATGACCTTCCCGAGTTCTTTGGTAAGTGAAATCCTCCTTCTGAGCCGGAGAAACCCTTAAAATTGCCCATCGGCACAACATTCACCCCTCTGGTCTGACAGGCTGGAGGGGTGAAAACCTTGAATGCTTGTGGTGTGACTTTGCTGGAAATGTTGATCGTGCTGGGGGTGCTCTCGGTGGCCCTGTTGCTGGTGGCCGCCCAGCACCGACCCGATGACCTGTTGCTGCGTCAAACGGCGCGTGAAGTGCAACTGCTTTTTGTACATGCCCGTCTGGAAGCCATCAAACGGGGTGTTCCAGTCCTTGTCGCCTTCGAACCCGAGCGCATCGAAAGTTGTGTCCCTCTGCAAAACCAGAGCACATGCCAAGACCAGTCCCTTTTGCGTGAAGTCAAAATTCCCGAAAAACGCCTCACCTACACACACAATTTTCCCAGCAACCTGCTCTGGAACCCTGAGGGCTTTCCCAAACAAACCGGAACCGGATTTGCAGCAGGCACTCTGGAATTGAACAACCAGAACCGCACCCTGAAACTGATTCTGTCTGCTGGAGGTCGCATGAGGCAGGAGCAACCATGACCGATTTGTTAATGTTTCCTTTACAAAGGAACAAACCGTGGCCCTTAAGATGGGTGCATATGCGACTGAACTCGATTTTGATCGGCAGCTTGATTTTGACATCCAGTGCTCTGGCCCAGACGGGGGGCACCTTGCCTCTGGTGAATGTGGGAGATGCATTCGGCTGGGTCACCAAGGGCGAGACATACACCTTCACCATTCTGGAAGAGCAGAAGAACCTGCCCATCAACCTGGAGGTGTTCTCTCCAGGCCTCAACCTGAACGATTACGTGAATGGCCGGGCCACCACCGGTTACTACGGCGATGAAATTTACGGCAAGGATTTGCCTTTCGCCTCGATCATCACCCTGACAGGTCCCAACGGCAAGGTGTTTGAACGCAGGTACGAAAACACGCTGGCCCACACCTGGGAACGTCTCATCAGCACTCCACTGCCTGCTGGAACGTACACCCTGAAAGTCAGCAGTGAAGGCAAAGGCAAGAATGCTTACGCCCTGAGGCTCGGGAACGGCATCAATTTGCTGTCTGACCAGTTCAGCATCAATGCCAGAGGCAAGCCCGACCAGTACATGCTGGCCGCCCAACTGAACGTCCCGGACTTCATGCTGGGCAAAGAAATCCAGCTTCACAACTACGATGGGGATGGGGTCGCCGATCTGGAACTGTACGCCGATGCTCCGGACGGCAAGCGCTACCGACTGACCACCTCCGACAACGGAAAAACCGCCATTGACCGCTTCAAGGTGACCGAAGACCTGCTGGGCCTCTGGAACATCTATGCCCGCATCCCCGAGAAGCCCAGCCAGTATTCCAACGCCTTCAATTTGAAATTGACCGTCAACAACGAGCCGTTCAATGGGATTGTGCCTCCGTTTGCCACACCAGTGGGCGTCAAACTCACCCCCACCGTGACCGTGGAAGTGGTGGACACGCAGGGCAAACCCATTCCGAATGCCAGTTACACCCTCACCAACAACAAAGACTGGTGCGCCGTTCCGGTGCTGCCCAAGAGTTACATTCCGGTGTCTTCCAGCATCGTGGAAGGCAAAGGCAACGTGCAGAGCAACACCTCCGCCTGCGTGACCGACGCCCCCTCCAAAATCCGGTTTGTGGCCCGCCTGAATGAAGGCAAACTGCGTGTGAATGCCGTGGCTGTGCTGGGCAACAACCGCATCCCCCTGAACAGCATTCCCTTTCAGGTGACCGGATCGGCCTCTGGAAGTCCCATCACGGCCAGAACCCCGATCAGCCTGAGCCTGCCCCCCGGAAGCTACACCGTGATTCCCACCGAAATTCCTGGTTCCAGCACCGGAACCGAAACCGGCGTGGTGGTCGTGGAGCAGGAAAACACCGTCACTCTGGAATACCGGGTCAAAACCGAAGTGATCGTGTCCACCAGCCCAGATGTGGTGGATTTCTGCGGCAACACCTCTGTGAATGCCATTGCCCGGACCCAGTTCCCCTACCCCATCAAGAGCACCTTGAGCGTGACTTTGCCTCAGGGCATCACTGCAAATGTGCCCACCCAGACCTCCGGGAACCTTGCCGATGGCAGCCCCCTGACCGTGTCTTTTGTGGGCAAAGCCTGCGCCAATGGAGACATCACGGGCACGCTGGACATCAGTGGCCTCAGCACCACCAACAACGTGCAGGTGCGCCCCCTCAGTCTGGTGATCAGTGGCATCAAAGAAGAAAACAGCCATGTGCGCGTCAAAAAAGCCCTGAGCTTTGACGGCAAGGCCTACAACATCACCCTGAACCTGAGCGTGGAAAAAGCCGTCAAGAACCTGACGGTGGTGGACAACCTGCCCAAAAGCGACACCTTCACCGCCCGCAGCAACCTGACCAGCAAGGGCCTGAACGCCCAACTCAGCGGAAACACCTTCAGGCTCGGGGATGTGCAGCCCGGAGAGTACACCATCCAGTACCAGATTTTCTCGGACCTGTCACCAGAGCAGATCCTCACCATGCCTGAAATCAACTGGGATTGAGACCCCAACCCCCGATCCTTCGCTCAGGATGGTCCCCCTTGATTTCAAGGGGGATTTTTGGTGGTGCTTCAGCAGATGTTGCCACCCACAGCCACAATTTCAGCCGGGTTCTGGGCACATTCCTGAGCCACAATGACCAGTCCTCGCACGATGGTTTCCAGAGCCATGCTGGGCTCCCATCCGCGACCAGAGACCTGCTCTGGCAGGTAGGGCACATGCACAAAACCACCCTTGATGCCGGTATGGCGGGTGCTGAGGTCGTGCATCAGGCCATAAAACACATCGTTGCACACGAATGTGCCTGCGGTGTAACTGATGTCAGAAGGGACACCCTGTGCTGTGAGTTGCTGGCGCAAGCGCTTCACAGGCAAGGTGGTGAAATAGGCACTCGGGGCACCTTCAAAAATGGGCTCGTCGATGGGTTGCTGGCCTGCATTGTCAGGAATGCGGGCATCCATCAGGTTGATGGCGACCCGTTCCAGACTGATCGAGGGGCGACCTCCGGCCTGTCCGGTGCAGATCACCACTTGAGGACGGTGGTCTTCGATGGCCACCCGCAGTTCTTCCAGAGCAGCACCAAAAACGGTGGGAAGCTGGTGGCACACCACCAGATCAGGCAACTGTTCGGCCACCCTCTGGACCGCCATCCATGAGGGGTTGATCTGTTCTCCGCCGAAAGGTTCAAAACCGGTCATCAAAACGCGCATATGGGCAGCATACAGCCAGAAGCTGAAGGCGGGTGAGAGGTGAACAGCATTGAAGAAACACAGAAAGCGGTCAGGATTTGTACCCGATTTCAGTGTGTTTGAGGCAGGAAGCTTCTAGAATCGTTGTCTGGCAAGTTGTTTGCCAGCGTCTTCCCTGTCGTGACCCCAAGCCTAAGCCATTTGGAATAGTTGACATCTTCTGTCAATAATCTTATGATGGCATCGACTGCGGAAACTGTTCGCACTGAAAGGACAACAACCCGTGAAAAAAATCCTGATTCCCCTGACCCTGCTCCTGCTGGGTGCAGCCCAAGCTGAACTTCTGGACACGGTCAAAAGCCGTGGAACCCTCAAAATTGCTCTGGAGGGCACCTACCCTCCCTTCAACTACCGCGATGAGAAAAACCAACTGGTGGGCTTCGATGTGGACATCGCCCGTGAACTGGCCGAGCGTCTGGGGGTCAAACCCGAGTTCATCACCACCGAGTGGAGCGGCATCATTGCTGGTCTGCAAGCCGGGAAATACGATGTGATCGTCAATCAGGTGTCGATCACCAGTGAGCGTCAGAAAATTCTGGACTTCTCCAAACCCTACATTTTCTCCAGTGCACAACTGATTGTGCGCAAAGGCGAGCCCCGCAAATTCAAAACCCTGAACGACCTGAAGGGCAAAAAACTCGGGGTGGGGTTGGGCAGCAACTACTACGACATGGCCAAATCGGTGGCTGGCATCGAACTGAAAACCTATCAGGCCGCTCCTGACACCCTGCGTGACCTGAGTCTGGGCCGCATTGACGCTGCCCTGAACGACAGTTTGCTGATGGCCTACCTGACCGTCAAAACCCGTCTGCCCGTCAAAGGTGGAGCCCAGATCGGGGAAGCCACCTCGATGGGGATCCCTTTCCAGAAAAACAACCCCAAATTTGCCGCCGCCATCAACAAAGCCCTGGACGACATGAAAAACGATGGCACCTACCTGAAAATCAGCAAAAAGTGGTTTGGCAAAGATGTCTCCAAAGCCCCCAAAGACCAGTAACCTCCCACAGATTCAGGCCTCCCTTGCAGAAGGGGGGCATTGATCTTTGATGGAACTTCTTGAAACCCTCTTCACCGACCTGAAAGGCCTGTACCAGAACGCTGTGCAGGCTTTCCCTGCCATGGTGCTGGCCACCCGTTACACGCTGGCCTACGCCGTGGGAAGCATGCTGCTGGGCGTCTTCATCGCTTTTGTGGTGGCCATTTTGAGGGTCAACAAAACCCCGGTGCTGGACCCTCTGGCCCGCCTGTACGTCAGTGTGATCCGGGGCACTCCCCTGCTGGTGCAAATTTACATGACCTACTACGGGGTGCCCTCCTTCTGGCAGACCATCGACGCCCAGTATCCAAAACTGGTCCCGGACCTGTTGATCGATTTTCCCGTGTGGCTGGCTGGCACCCTCGCTCTGGGTCTGAATGTCGGGGCCTACATGAGCGAGACCATCCGCGGTTCCATCGAAGGGATTGGAAAAGGGCAGTGGGAGGCAGCCCGTTCTCTGGGCCTGACCTCTTTTCAGACCATGACCACCATCATCCTGCCGCAAGCCATCCGCACCGCTTTGCCCAGCATGGGAAACAGCTTTGTGGGCCTCCTCAAAGACACCAGTCTGCTCAGCGTGATCACCATTCCAGAGCTGATGAAGGTGGCTTACGAAAATTACTCCCGCACCTTTGATGGCCGCGCCTATTTTTTAAGCGCCGCCCTGATTTACTGGGTGCTCAGTGCCTCATTTGGGGCTTTGCAACATCGGCTTGAAAAACGTCTGGCCCGCGCCAATCCCCTGTAAAATCCATTCATCCGGAACCCACCATGACCCACACCCAAGAAAACGCCTTCCGATATCCTGCCTTCCGTTACCTGATGCTCGCCACTGTGGGTTCCTCTCTGGCTGGACGTGCCCTTGCCGTGGTGATTGGCTTCCAGATTTACCAGATCACCAAAAGCCCACTGGCTCTGGGCTGGTTGGGGCTCTGGGAAGCCCTCCCTGCACTGGGACTCGCCCTCTTTGGAGGTTACTTTGCAGACCAGCACGACCGGCGCAAAATCCTGCTGGTGACCCGAGGGGTCTCGGTGGTGTGTGCGTTGCTGTTTGCGGTGTTCTCCGACAACATCCAGACCATGGGACTGGCCGGACTGTACGCTCTGGTGTTCGTTGCCGGGATCGCCAGAGGTTTTGGCGATCCTGCCAGCAACGCCTTTGAAACGCAGGTGGTGCCCATGCAGGCTTACCTCAACGCTTCTTCATGGCTGGGAAGCGCGTGGCAGGCCTGCTCGATCATTGGTCCAGCTTTAGGAGGTCTGGCTTACGACTGGCTTGGGCCCAAGGGCACGTACCTGCTGATTGCCGGACTGTATCTGATGTCGTGGATCAGCTTCCTGCTCCTCAAACCCACCCTGAAACCTGCCCCGAGGGCCCGTGAACCGATGGGACAGAGCATCAAAAGCGGGGTGCGGTTCGTGTGGAACGACAAGGTGCTGGTGGGATCGATGGCTCTGGATTTGTTTGCCGTGCTGTTCGGCGGAGCAGTGGCTTTGCTTCCAGTTTTTGCCAACGACATTCTGCATGTGGGGGCAAAAGGGCTTGGATTTCTGGTGGCAGCCCCATCGGTGGGGGCTTTGCTGGTGATGCTGTGGGCCACCAAACGGCCTCCTGTGGACCATGCTGGACGCACCCTCTTGCTGTGCATTGCCGGGTTTGGCATCAGCATCATTGTGTTTGCCCTGTCCAAGAATTTTTACCTGTCTCTGGTGGCCTTGATGTTCAGCGGGGCTTTCGATGGGGTGAGCATGGTGATCCGCCGGGCCATTTTGCGCCTGAGAACCCCGGACCATTTGCGTGGACGGGTCGCCTCGGTGAGTTTGCTGTTCATCGGGTCTTCCAATGAAATTGGGGCTTTTGAGAGCGGAATGGCCGCCCACCTGCTGGGAACCGTGGCCTCGGTGTGGATGGGTGGCATCGTGACTTTGCTGGTGGTTCTGGGCACAGCAGCTCTGGTTCCAGAGCTTCGCAAACTCAGCCTGCGTCCAACCGCCACCACCGAATAAAACCTTTTCAGTACACAGCATCCAGTACCATGAACCCATGTACTACCTCAGGTGGTTGGGTCTGGTCTTCATGGCAGCTCTGGTGCTGTTCTGTTTCTTCAGGCCTGAGACCTACCTGCTGCTGGATTACGTCAATTTGATTTTCCATGAGGCAGGGCACATCCTGTTTCAACCCTTTGGAGAACTGATGATGTTTCTGGGAGGGTCCATCATGCAGGTGCTGGTCCCTCTGGTGTGCGCCGGGGTTTTCGCTTACCAGAAAGACCTTTACGCCTCTGGTTTGACTTTGCTGTGGGCCACCCAGAGCCTGATCAATGTCAGTGTGTACATCCGGGATGCCAGCAGCAGGTCACTGCCCCTCATCACCGATGACCCGGACACCCACGACTGGTGGAACATCCTCCTGATCCTGAACCGCTTGCAGCAGGACGATGCCATTGCCAATGTGGCGGTGTTCTGGGCATTTTTGCTGTACCTGTTTGCCCTGTATGTAAGCTTCAGAGGACTTTTCTTTGCGGCACCGGAAAATTCAAATTGAAGGAACGCACCTCGAAGCCTGCCAGAGGCCTCTGGTGGGAAAGGTCAGGGAACAGTTCGCTGTTGCCTTTGAATGCCATCAAGCGGGCAGGCCGAACCCAACCATTGCCAGAGAGGGTGGTCAGGATGTGTTGCCTGCCGTACATCTGGAGCAAGGTCCTCATGTCAGGAGGAACAGGCGCAGTGGAAACCGGCAAAAAAGGCCCCTCCGACTTCACATAAAAGTCTGCAATGTGCTCCTGCCCGAGGTGCACCTGAACCTGATCTTTGGCAAACTGGAAATCGGCACGCTCTTTGGGAATGCCCCAGTTGTGCCATCCTGAAACCACACTTTCCAGCGTGGACACGTAAATCTTGGTGATCGAGAAGTGGGTGCGGTTGTCCTGACCCGAGAACATCCCCGGAATGAACAACAACTCCTGATAAGGACCGGCAGGAGAACGGGCATAATCCACCAGCATCACCGTCCCGAGACCTCCTGAAAAGCGGCTCTGGAGGGGCGCAGGAACCCAGCCTGAAGATTGCACAAATTCATCGGAGAAACGGTAGACAAAGACAAACCCCCTCCCGGTCAGATGCCAGGGTGGGGGCACAGGTTTCAGGGAGTGGTGGGTCATGTTGGGTTGATCATATCAAGTTTGAGGTAAAGCAGAAGGTCAAAGGCAGAAGGCAGCGACTCAGTGCGGCGCGGGCCACTCCGCAAGCACGCAGTCAGAGTCAAGACAGAAGGCAACTGATGCTCTGGCAAAAGCTTTTTGCCTTCCGCCTTCTGCTTTCAGCCTTCTGCAACTGTACCAGAGCACACCCCAAACCCAATCCGCGCAAACCCTTCTTTTTCACAGTGCCCAGAGAACTGCACCGTGTCCCCATCTTCCAGAAAACGCCGGACCTCGCCTGAAGACAGTTGCAGTGGATGTTTTCCGCCCATGGTGATTTCCAGAAGGCACCCGGCCTGATGCTGCTCCGGCCCAGAGATGGTGCCACTGCCCAGCAAGTCACCGGCCCTCAAATTGCATCCTCCAGAGGCGTGGTGGGCCAGCAGTTGTGCAGGGGTCCAGTACAGGTCACGGGCACTGTTTTCAGAAATGACCTCTGGCCGGTCCATGCTTACGGTTTGCAAGGCCACACTCAGGCGGATGTCCAGCCCTCCAAGGGATTGATCACGCTCATCGTGCAAATATTCCAGAGGTCTGGGATCGTTTGATGCACGTTCAAAAGCTGAAACCCTGAAGGGAGCAAGGGCCTCCAGAGTCACCACCCAAGGGCCAATGCTGGTGGCAAAGTTCTTGGCCAGAAAAGGCCCAAGGGGTTGGTATTCCCATGCCTGAATGTCTCTGGCGCTCCAGTCGTTGAGCAAGACCACCCCGAACAGGTGTTCTCGGGCGTCCTCGATGGAGATGGGCTGTCCCAGAGGGTTGCCTGAGCCGACCACAAACCCGAGTTCCAGTTCGTAATCCAGACGCTTGCTGGGTGCAAAAACCGGTCCGGACTGGGGATCTGGCAGAATCTGACCTTTTGGCCTGTGGATGGGCGTTCCAGACACCACAATGCTGGAGGACCGTCCATGATACCCGATGGGCACATGTTTGTAGTTGGTCATCAAAGGGTTGTCCGGCCTGAACAGGCTTCCCACCCGAGTGGCATGGTGGATGCCTGCGTAAAAGTCGGTGTAATCTCCAACGTGAAAAGGCAGGTGCATCTGAACCCGGTCTCTGGAATAAAGGTGGTTTTGCAGGCGGTCCTGATCTGTAAAACCTTCGCGCAGCATTTGACTGAGTGTGAGGCGAACCTCCTGCCAGACGGTGCGACCCATTCCCATGAAAGCATTCAGGTGGGAACGCAGAAAAGCATCCTGCACCTCTGGAGAAAAAAAACCTTCCAGACGGGAGACATCCAGCACAAAATCCCCAATCGCCACCCCAATGCGTCTGGCCTCCCGACCCAACGTGAACACCCCGAAAGGCAGGTTCTGAATGGGAAAATCCGGGTGGTTGTTGGCAGACTGCACCCACGAGCGCAAATGGGGATCGTGGGTTTCATTGATGGGCAAGGGGTAAAAGTTCGTCATGGGGCTCCGTGAAAGAACAGGAACCGAAACTGTGCAGAAACGCACGGGTCCGGCCCAATTCCGATGAATTCAATGCCACTCCAGCATACTGGACACCCTCAAGGGTCCAGAGGATCTTGCTCTGGTCCTGCTCCAGAAGGGCTTGGAGCGCCAGAGAGGGCTGGTTCTGCAAGGTGAAAGCGGTGGCCAGCAGCACATTCAGGTAGCCGTACATGGTGCCCTTTTCGCTGTCCTTCTGGTAGGTCAAACGGTACTGGCCCCTGACCGGATGGTGCAAACCCGCAGTCAGCTTGAAAGGCAATTCCAGGTCCACACAGTCCTGAATGAATTGGAGGAGAGACTCTGGGCCGGGAAAAGCGCTCTGGACCAAACCTCCCGTGCGGGCTTTGGCGTAAAAACCCTGCCCTTTGATGGCCTCCAGCAGGTCTTTGCGGTCCAGAGGCACTTCGATGTACACATCCCGGAGGTGCAGTTTCTGGCTGTGGTCCGCAATGCTTTGCACATCTTCTAAACTTTGCGCACGGGTTTCAATGGCCCGGATGGGCAAACTGCTGTTCAGGCCTCTGGACACCAGAGCCCAGTCCTCGGGGGTGTTGACCAGCACACTCAGGGGCCATTTGCAGGGAGGCAAGCCCGGACGCAAGTTTTGAAACGCAGGCAGATGACTGCTGTTCACCACCAGACGCCCAAGCATCCATTTTCCTTCTGAGTGCTGGTATTTGGCGTAATTGCGCAGGACCTCGGGCAGGGGCAGGGCTGCAGGAGGGTACAGCCCGGCATAATCCACCACATGCCCAAGCAAAGTGTGCAGGGAAGTCACTCCCCGTCCCCCTCCAACCATGAAGCCTGATATGCAGACTTCTCAAAGTCAATGGCATCTTTAGCGATGTCCAGAGGGCGGAAAGTGTCCACCATGACCGCAAGTTCCAGTGTTTCTTTGACCCCGATGGAACCTTCGGTGGCTCCGGGCTGGGGACCGTGGGGCAACCCACTCGGGTGCAAGGTCAGGTCGTAGCGGTCAATGCCTTTGCGGCTCATGAAATTGCCGTCGCAGTAGTAGATCACTTCGTCGCTGTTGACATTGCTGTGGTTGTACGGGGCCGGGATGCCCTCTGGGTGGTAGTCAAAGAGCCTCGGGACGAACGAGCACACCACAAAAGCATCTGCCTGAAAGGTCTGGTGGACCGGTGGGGGTTGATGGATGCGCCCAGTGATCGGTTCAAAATCGTGGATCGAGAAGGCATAAGGGAACAGGTAGCCATCCCAGCCGACCACATCCAGAGGGTGGTGGTCCAGCACATGGCGGGTCAGGCCATCCCGCACCTTCACACGCACCTCGAATTCGCCTTTTTCAGTGTGGGTGATGAGTTCTTCGGGGGCACGCAAGTCCCTTTCACAGAAAGGGGCATGCTCCAGAAGCTGGCCGTACTCGTTGCGGTACCGTCTGGGGGGCACAATCTGCGAGGGAGACTCGATCACAAAGAAACGGGCTTCTTTGGAAGCAAGCTGCATCCGCCAGGTGGTGCCAAAAGGAATCACCAGATAGTCTCCACCAGAGAACGAGAGGTTCCCGAACTGGCTTTCCAGCACCCCTTCCCCTTCGTGGGTGTACCAGACCTCGTAAGCCTGCGCGTTGCGGTAAAAGTACGACATCGATTCGGTGGGACGGGCCACGCTGAGGGTCACATCCCGGTTCCCCATCAGGACTTTGCGGGAAGACAGGGCGTCTCCGCCCGCCTCAAAGGTTTTGGTCTGGAACGCCCGGTGGCGGATCGCACCGTAAGGCACGTACTCCACCTGCATGTCCCCGAGGTATTCGGTCTCTTTGATTCTGGGAGGGAGGAAGTGGTGGTAAAGGATGCTCTGGAGGCCACTGAAGCCCTCCAGACCCATCACCTCCTCGCGGTACAGTTTGCCGTCCGGTTTTCTGAACTGGGTGTGGCGCTTGTGGGGAATCTGCCCCATTTTGTGGTAGTAGGCCATGACCCCTCCTTACAAGTTTCCGCGTCGTTCCTGCTCGATTTCAAGGGCTTCAAACAGGGCCTGAAAATTGCCTTTGCCGAACCCTCTGGACCCGTGACGCTGGATGATCTCGAAGAACACGGTGGGACGGTCCTGCACAGGCTTCGAGAAGATTTGCAGCAGGTAACCTTCGTCGTCGCGGTCCACCAGAATCCCGAGTTCGCGGATGGTGTCCATGTCTTCTTTGATCTGGCCGACCCGCTCTGGAAGGGCATCGTAATAGGCGTCTGGAACACGCAGGAACTCAATGCCGTTTTCGCGGAGTTTTCGCACGGTGCCCAAAATGTCTTTGGTGATCAGGGCGAGGTGCTGCACGCCGGGGGTCATGTAGTAATCGAGGTACTCCTCAATCTGGCTTTTGCGTTTCCCATCGGCGGGTTCATTGATGGGGAATTTGATGCGCCCATCGCTCATGACTTTGCTCATCAGGGCGCTGTATTCCGTGGAGATGTCCTCATCATCGAAGTGCATCAGTTGGCGGAAACCCATCACATGGTGGTAGTACTTGACCCAGTGCTCCATTTTCCCGAGTTGCACGTTGCCCACGATGTGATCCACGGCAGCAAGACCGGTGGGTTCAAAGGGCATCTCTGTCAGGGCTTTGTAACCGGGGGCGAAGGCTCCCTGATAGTCTTTGCGGTCCACAAAAACGTGCAGGGTTTCGCCGTAGGTGTAGATGGCAGCGGTGCGGTACTCGCCGTGCTCGTCTTTTTCGGTGCGGGGTGCCCATGCAGATTTGGCTCCGCGTTCGGTGGTGACTTTGTAGGCCTGTTCCACATCGTCTACACCCAGAGCGATGGTTTTCACGCCGTCGCCGTGCAGGTGCTGGTGGGCAGCAATTTCGCTGGTGGGGCCGTAAGGGGCACTGACCACCAGACGGATTTTTCCGCTTTCCAGCACGTAGCTGGCGTATTCACGGTTTCCGGTTTCCAGACCGCTGTAAGCGATGGGTTTGAATCCAAAGCCCTTCCAGTAGTAGAACATGGCCTGTTTGGCGTTGCCCACCCAGAAATGGACGTGGTCAACGTTTTTCAATTTGAGGAAATCGGCTTCCTCGTTCATGGGACGGTTGGCAATTTGGGTCATGGTGCTCCTCCTTGAAAAGCTGCCTTGGGGGGCAGCGGTGTGCGTGGTGTGTGCTTCAGGGTTTCTCGGGGTCCAGAGGCAGTGCAGTGGTGGCTTTCACTTCGTTCAGGACCAGACTGGTGCGGATGCGGTCCACGCCGGGGGCCGGGGTGAGCACCTCCACCAGAAAATGCTCAAGGTCTTTGCGGTTGCGGGCGACCACCTTCAGCAGGTAGTCGGTGTCTCCGGTCAGGTGGTAACACTCCAGCACCTGAGACATGTGCTGCACGGCTTCCCTGAACTGGTGCACCCGTGAAAGTTCGTGGTGACTGAGGTGGACTTGCACAAAGCACATCAGGTCGTAGCCCAGAATTTCGCGGTTGAGGAGGGTGTGGTGCCCGAGGATCAGGCCAGAGTTTTCCAGTTTGGTCAGGCGTTTCTGCAGTCCGGGTGCACTGAGTCCCACCTGACGGGCGATGTCTTGCAAGGTGTTCCTTGCATCTTGCTGTAAAAGATCCAGGATCTTGCGATCCAGTTCATCGAGTTGCATAAGTGTATACAGATTTTTAACCAAAATCGGGACATTTGTCAACAATCAAAACCACTTTTATAAATTTGGTAAATTATTTTAATCCATTTATGGTTTGGGTTGTTTTTATTCACCAATTCAATTCCGTAAGCCCACACGAAGTTTAAAAAATGCACTTTCCTCTTCTTCATGCCCTTTTCCTTTTCAGAGGTGAGAACAAGTCTCAACCTGGTTCAAAATCAATCTTCATGCTTGCACGCAAGACTTCAGATCAAAAACACGAAAAATCACATCCCCAAATCCTCCATGAGGCACAATGGGAAATGAAATGGATCCTCAAAAAAATGATCAAAAGCCTTTGAAATTCGAAAAACCAATGGCAGCACAGAAAACCCCTCATGGTCTTCAGCCTTCCCCTGCTCGACCAAGGCCCAAATGGACCTTGCTGGGATTGGGACTGGGATTCTTGTTGATTGGTCTGGGATTCACCTTGACCCACCAGAAAGCTCCGTCAAGCGCCCCAAACCAAGCAGAAAACCTTCCTTCACCAACAGAAACCACCCCTGTTCTACCTGTGCAAGCTGCATCCAATGCCGATCCAGAGGCACTGAGCTGTGCCCGGATCCTTCCGCAAATGGCCCACCTGTGGAAAATGCGCAATCCCACAGCCCGCGGTTATCCAGCTTTGTCCACCCTGATGGTGGGGGCATGGAAAACAGCCAACCATCCCTGCAACAACAACAATCTGACCTTCACAGGTGCCGCCACACAAGGACCTTACACCTACACCATCAAGCATGCACTGGGGAAAAAAACATTTGAAGTGACTCCAGAGAACATCCGTCAGGATGGAAGGTTCTTGGAAAAAACCACAGGTGAGGTGCCCAGTGCTGAACAAATGACACAGGTGATGGACCGTCTGGCTCTGGAGTGTGGCAAATCCCTGATCCGGGCCCACCAGATCTGGAAATTGCAAAATCCTACAGCCAAGCAAAGCCCCCAGTACCAGACCCTGCAGCTTGGGGACGAGTATTACCAGATTGTGTTGTGCTTTCATCCTGATGTCCGCATCCAAGAAGCCTACCAGTCTGGCAACATGCGTCTGGAGGTGTGGGCTCCTGAAGGAAGCAAACGCTACACGGTCACCTCCACAACCATACGCAGTGGGTTCAACACGGTGTACCAGATGCCAGAGCACGAAGGAGAACGTCTGGCCCGCCAGCTTGACCCTTCTGCAGAGGAAAAACAGGCTGCGGAAACCTTCACCCGCAACTGTGCCGGGCTCCTGCACAAAACAGCCCTGCAGTGGCAAACCCTGGATTCCAATGGTCAAGGCTACCCCCATCTGGCTTTGCTCGCCAGCACACCGGAAGGAATGTCCTGTCTGAGTTACCATCTCAGCATCACCAGCAAAGTGGGGGCTGACACCCCCTTTGAGTACACCCTGAAGCACGAAGCTCTGGACTTCAAGTTGCTGGTCACACCACAAAGCGTTCAACAGGTGAAGCAGACTTCCCCAAAGGTCTCTTCACCAGTCACCATACAATCCACCCCGGACCAAGAGGCTTTGAAGTGCGCCAAAATGCTGCCCACCATCGTCCGGTGGTGGAGGATCCAGAACTTTGACGTCGCTGATTATCCTGAAGCTGTCCAGCTGCTGCTTGCAGCACAATACCCTGCTCAATCCCATCCAGAGTTTTCAGCATGCAATGGAGAAGACATCGTTTTGCAGGGCAAAGGAAACATGCCTGGAGATTACCTGTATTCCGTGCATCATGCACAGGGCCACCGAACTTTTGAGGTTCGGCCACAGGGAGTTTTTGAAAGACAACAAAAGTTGGCCCATGCCAACAGACCTTCTCCAGACCACCAAACCATCTTGCAATTGATTGATGCCATGAGTCTGGAATGTGCAAAAGCCCTCCAGCGCGCAGCCCATGCCCTGAAATTGCGACACCCTGAGCAGGGTTTTCCCTCCATGTCACAGGCTTACAACAGCCACCTGTGGACAGGAGCCTGTGGGACCACCAGGGCTTTGTTCTCCGGGCAGGACCAGCCCAGCCCCACCTTGCACGTGCAAGTGAATGATCCTCGCAGCCCCACCCTCTTTTTTGTGATGGGACAGGAAATTGAAGTTGCTGGCAAAACCATCTACACCATGCCCGAGCATGAAGCAGATGCACTGGGCATGGGCATTGCTGCCACAGAAGCGGATTTGAAAGTGGCCGACCAGAGGGCCTTCCGGTGCGCCCAGTTGTTGCAAGAAGGCTTGAAGATGGAAAGGGACAAAAAAGACCTGCAACTGGACTTTCCCTTGCTGCTGACCGGGGTGCCAGATGGTGTACGACAGTGCATCCATTACAAACTGAGCATCTACGAAGTCACCTCTGATGTTTTCCGGGTTTTCCATGAAGGCAGCAAACATGCATATCGGGTTTCATCAGAGGAGATCCAGGAACAAACACGCTGAAGCGTGAAAGCCATGGCCTCCAACCTCTGGTTCATGTGGCTCAAACAGACAGCCACTCCTGAAATGCCTTTGATGTCCTGTGGTTCAGTCTGTCCTTCGGGTTTGTGCCTTCAAAAGCATGAAGTGTTGATGCTGGCCGGGATTCCCTTTCATTTCAGGGAAAGCGGTTAGAATACCCCTGTTATGATTGACCGCCTCATCGGAAACACCCCGATTTTGCAACTGCGTCACCACGTCACCCCCGAGATGGCCGAAGTGCACGTCAAACTGGAGGGCCTGAATCCCGGAGGCTCCATCAAAGACCGCACCGCTCTGGGCATGGTGCTGGACGCCGAAGAAAAAGGCCTGCTCCAACCGGGTGGCCGGATTGTGGAGCCGACCAGTGGCAACACTGGAATCGGTCTGGCACAGGTGGCAGCCGCCCGAGGGTACCACCTCACCCTGACCATGCCTGCCCAGATGTCCGAAGAACGCAAACGGACCCTCCGGGCTTACGGGGCCGAACTGATCCTCACCGATCCGCAAACCCGCATGCAGGGGGCCATTGAAGAGGCCGAGCGCATCGCACGGGAAACCGGGGCATGGATGCCCAACCAGTTCAACAACCCAGCCAACCCCCTCACCCACTACCGCACCACCGGTCCAGAGATCTGGGCGCAGATGGAAGGTCGGGTGGATGCTTTCGTGTACGGCTCTGGCACGGGGGGAACCATCATGGGCACCGGACGCTTTCTGAAAGAGCAAAATCCGAATTTGTTGCTGATCGCAGCCGAACCTGCCCGAAGCAATGTGCTCTCTGGGGGGCAGCGCGGAGAGCACGGTTTTCAGGGCATGGGTCCGGGTTTTGTGCCGGGCAACATGGACCTTGCTTTGCTGGATGACATCATTCAGGTGTGGGAGGAAGACGCTTTCCCTCTGGCGAGAGAACTGGCCCAGCATGAAGGCCTGTTTGTGGGCATGTCCTCTGGTGGGATGGTGCTGGCGGCTCTGGAGGTGGCCCGCAGGTTGGGGCCGGGCAAACGGGTGGTGACCATTGCCTGTGACACAGGTGCCCGTTACCTGAGCACCACCCTGTTCTCTGAGGCTGGAGACACCCCCTCAGGCTACCAGCACCGCAGCCGTGAAAAGCTTTGAGCATTTGTAAACAACACTGCTAAACAAAGTGAACAATTGTAAACGGTTTGCAACTGTTGTTCCTTCAGAAACAAATGCACTTTCATGAAGCATATTTACAGTAAATCGCTCTGGGTGAGTGTTCATGCCTTTTTCGCACATCATGAAGGAGTGATTTACACAACTTGCTGTTTCCACCCTCTTGAAACGCTTCCAGCAACACAGTATACTAAACACAGTTCGGTACGACTTCTTAGCAACGTCTTCAATGTGCTGACATCTTCTCCAACTTCTTGCCAGCGTCGTGCATCAACTTGCCAACACCTTCTACCCTGTACCGGCAAAGCAATCCCCCCAATTGGGGGGCTTCTTTTTTGTCTCTCAGACCGTTCAGGGGAAGGGGCCAAGAAGTTCGCTATGATCTTAGGCATGACCGCTGACCCAACCACCCAACACAACACCATCGGCATCATTGGTGCGATGGATGAAGAAATCCGCCAACTGACCGCCGATTTGCTGGACGGCCAAACCTTCAGCCATCAGGGAAGCACCTTCCATCAGGGCAAACTGTTCGGACAACAGGTGCTCATCACCAAATGCGGGATTGGCAAAGTGAATGCTGCGATGACCACACAGGCCCTGCTGTCTCTGGGCGTGTCCAGAGTCATTTTCACCGGAGTGGCCGGAGGGGTACAACCCGGCTTGCAGGTTGGAGACATCGTGATCAGCACCGACCTGATGCAGCACGATGTGGACGTGACCCCTCTGGATTACCAGCTTGGCCTGATTCCCGATGAAAGCTTCAGCTGGACCGCCGATGAAACCCTGCAAACCCTTGCACTGGAAAGTGCCAGCCAGATTGAAGGCATCCATGCAGTCAAGGGGCGCATTGCCAGCGGAGACCAATTCATTGCCAGCAAAGACAAGGTGCGTTGGCTGTTCGAAACCTTCCAGATTGCTGCAGCAGAAATGGAAGGGGCTGCTGTGGCACAGGTGGCCAGCAAATGGGGCGTCCCTTTTGTGGTGATCCGCAGCCTCAGCGACACCGCAGATGGAGAAGCCAACGTGGATTACCGCTCCTTCATGCCTCTGGTGGCCATCCGGGCCAAGAGCGTGGTGCGCGGCATGCTGCAACGCATGTGAACCCAGAGCAAGCATGTTTGGCCTGCTGAGGGGATTTTGCATTCTGCTGGGCTTTTATGCTCTGGGAGAGGCCATCACCCATGGGCTGAACCTCTCCATTCCCGGATCCATTGTGGGCATGTTGATGCTCTGGGCTGCCCTTGGGACCGGCCTGATCCGTCTGGAATGGGTGCAGCAAACCAGCCAGCATTTGCTTTCGGTGCTGGGCTTGCTTTTTGTGCCTGCAGGAGTAGGGATTGTGCTGTACCAGAGGGATCTGGCCCCTCTGGGCATGGTCCTGCTGGGCGTGATGGTTGTGCTGCTCCTGACTTCTTTTCTGGTGGGCAAAACCACTTCCAGACTGGAAAAGCCCCATGAATGAAGCCTCTTTGCTGGTGACCATCGGAGGGTTTCTGTTGGGTCTGGAACTGCAAAAACGCTTCCCTCACCCTCTGGTCAATCCCACCCTGATCAGCATCGTGCTGGTGGTGCTGTATCTGGGCCTGACCCGGCTTCCCTACCCCGAGTACCAGAGCCACACACACTTCCTGCAATATTTGCTGGGACCTGCGGTGGTCGCTCTGGCCGTTCCCCTGTACCTGCAACGGCACATCCTGAAAACCCATTTGCTGACCATTGTGCTGGGTTTGCTGGTGGGCGGTGGTGTGGCCTTGGGATTGGGCTTTGTGCTGGGCAAATGGCTGCACCTAACCCCAGAGCTCAGGCTGGCGTTCAGCACCATGAGCAGCACTTCACCGATCTCTCTGGCGATTGCCCAGAAACAGGGATTTTCCGGCAGCCTTTCCGCGATTGTGAGCATCTGGACTGGCATTCTGGGAGCGGTTTTCTTGCCCCCTTGGCTGTCATGGTTGGGGGTTCGTTCTCCTCTGGTGCGCGGGCTGACCATGGGCTTGTTGTCCCACGGCCTTGGAACCGCCCGCATGGTGCAAGAAGGCCCCTTGAACACCGCTGCCAGCAGCCTCGGGATGGGCCTGAATGGAGCCCTGACAGCCCTGCTTGCCCCTCTGGTCTGGCATTGGCTGGCTTAAATCACTGAATCAGTGGGGCAACCTGCGCACCGATTGACGGACCACCAGTTCAGTGGGCACGTCTGGAAGGGCCATCTCGCGACCTTCAATCAGGGCAATCAATTTGCGGGCTGCCTGTGCGCCCATGTCCACAATCGGCACCCGGATGCTGGTCAAGGGAGGGTCCATGTAACGGGTGAACATGATGTCATCAAAACCCACCAGAGACACATCCTCTGGAATGCGCTTGTTGAATTCTCGCAGGCTCTGGTAGGCTCCAATGGCCATCTGGTCGTTGGCACAGAAAATGGCGGTGAATTCCACGCCCCTGCCCATCAATTCCTGCACGCAGCGGTATCCGCCTTCTTCGCTGTAGTGGTAATGCACGATTCGCTCTGGATCGAAAGGCAAACCGGCCTGTTCCAGAGCCTTTTTGTACCCCAAAATGCGGGTGCGGGTCACGTGGGCGTCCGGGTGCCCGGTCATGTGGGCGATGTGGCGGTGTCCGTTTTCAATCAGGTAACGGGTGGCCAGAAAAGCCCCCATCTCATCGTTGATGGAGACGCAAGGGTGGGCATCTGTGGCAGGTTGTCCGATCAGAACCACAGGCTTCCCAAAAGGGTTGATTTCAGCGATGTCTGATGGGCGCAAAGAGTCCCCATAATAGATGACCCCATCCGCGTCATTTTCCAGCAGGTAAGCCATGGCAGCGTGTTCACGCTCTTTGATGGCCTCCTCGCTGGACACCACCAGACGGAAAGATGTGGTGCGCACCACCCCCTGAACCCCTTCCAGAAAGCCTCCGAAGTAAGGGCCAGCCAACCACGGGATCAGCACCCCCACCCCACCAAGCTGGTTTTTGACCAGACCTCGGGCCAGAGGGTTCGGCTGGTATTTGAGTTGGGCTGCGGCCTCCTCGACGACCTTGCGGGTGTCTTCGGAGATGGGGCCACTGGCATTGAGCACCCGTGAAACGGTGGAGACCGAAACCCCGGCCAGAGCGGAAACATCTTTGATGGTGATGCGGCGTTTTGACATTGCAGGTCCTTGTGTTCCTCAAATTCTACACGCTGGATCCCAGCGTCATCACTTGACCATCGGATTTTGCGAGAAAAAGCCCAGAGGTTCCAAGCTGAAACCTGCCACATGGCTGTTCATGATCGGCCACTCCTCTGGCCTTGGAATGTGCGTCACCCCGAGGGTGTACCAGAGCACCACATCCTGATTCTGCAAGGGTTCATCGTTCTGGACGTAATCTTTTAAACCACCGGGATCAGGGTTGTTGGTGGGGTACTCCCCTGCTGGATAACGCTCTTGAGGATTGAATCGGGTGATCCACAGGCTGTGCTCCAGAAAAGCAGCCCGTGTGCGCAGAGGGGCCTCTGGTGCAGCGATCAAAGGGGAGCTTTTGCCGGGCATCAGGGCATAACCGGTCAGGTCTCCCAGAGCATTCTTGCGGTTGCTCTGGACCACCCAGTTGCGGGCCGTGTCCGAACTGGTCTCCCGAATGCCATTCAACTCGCTGGAAATGGAGTCAAGCATGGCATGCATGGCATTTCCTGTGGAATTGGTTTCAGGAGAGAAATCCAGAGCCATGGTGTTCATTTCCAGAGGGGTGTTTTTGATCCCGTCCACATCCAGATCCAGACGGAAATTGAAGAAATGCTGGTGGTGCAGGGCCACCACCCCCTCTGCGACCTTCATGCCAGACATCTCAGGCTGTGCACTGCCTTTGGCGGCCATGATGCCGGTCAGGTGGATTTCCACTTTGATGGTGCCATCCTGTCGGAACACCCACGTCAGCAGGTAATCGTAATTGCCCACCGTGGAAACCGCAGAGAGACACAACTCTCTGGCCCTTCTGGAAATCACTTTCTTTGTGGCAGGGTCCATGTGGCGGTACAGCACTCCCCCATCCCGTTCGTAGATGGCAACGGCTCTGGGCATCTGTTGTGGGGCACCTGTCTGGGAAAACAGGGTTTCGTTGCGCAAAAGGGCATGCTCGGGCACATCTGCGCCCAGTGTCAAAGGTGAAGCGGTGCTCCCGAGACCATACTCGGCAGCGTCAAAAGGCTGCCTCCAGTTGTGGTTGGGGTCTGCGTCCCCGTAAGGCACCACCATTTCAGCCAGAGAGCCCCGGTACAGGATGGGCCTAAAGGTTTTCCCTTCCATCCACCCAGCCTGATGGATCACCAGACCTTCTCGGGCATGCAGGGCATAACTGAGTTTCCATTTGTCCCAGCGCACTTCATGGCCATTTAAAGTGAAACTGCTCCCAGAGGGCTGTTTGACCACCAGCGGCTTCAGGGGGGTTCCAGCAGGGGTCACCTCGCCACGGTCTCTGGAAATGGGCACCTCTCCCGAGTCGGTCACCGAAAGAACCACCCGTCTGGCGACATCCACACGGGCCACCACCCCTTCAATGGGCCTCGCATAACCATTCCATGCGCCTGCACGCAGGTACGAGGTGACCACCAGCACTCTGGCATCTCCATCGTCTTCATAGACCCGGCCTCCAGCGGTTTCCAGCATCGCCTGAGCCGGAGAAATGCCCCTTTTGCGCATGGCTTCCAACCAGCGTGGATCGCGGCCCACCAGTTGCTGCGCAATCACAAAATCATCGGTCATGAAACCCGGCTGCGTGCCCGGAAGCTCTGTGAAACTCAGGATGGTTTTCTTTTGCAAATCGATGGTGGCTTCTGCCGTCAGGTTCTTGCTGCGCTCGTAAAGCACCACTCTGGCTTTTCTGAAGGAGGTTTTGTTCTGGTACACTTCGGTTTTCTCGGGTTCTTGCAGGGTGATCAGGGAAAACCGGGTGGAGGAATAGGCTTTGCCATACAGCTTCAGGACATTGACCGCAGTGCTGATCTCACTGCCAGAGAGGGGCTCGAACGGACCTGCCGCCAGCGCACTTGAATGAAAGAAAATGGCAATCCAGACCGCTCTGAATCGTGACATGGTTGATGATACCCAGAAACAGGGGGGTGACAGTGTGGGCTGAGGGCAGAAGGCAGAAAGCAGAAGGCCAGCTGCAAAGCTTGTGCTTCATGCTTTGGCTTCTTCCAAGCTGGCCTGAACTGCCTTGAACATCTTCAATTGAACGCCTTCTGCCCTCAAATCGTAAGCAGTGCTACCATGAGTCTAATTTTCTGACCCCACGAGGTGGACATGCAGTTGGAATACACCCCATACATCCTGCCTTTTGTCTTTTCCCTGTGCATCATGGTCGGACTGGCCCTTTATGCCCTGCCCAAAGCCAACACGGCAGCACGGCTTTTTGCACTGGTGATGGCCTCTCTGGGCATCTGGACGTTCTGCTACCTGATGGAACTCTCCAGCGTGACCTTGGAAGGCAAAATTTTCTGGCTGAAAATCAAATACCTGGGCAGTGCCACGGCCCCCCTCCTGTGGCTCGTGTTCTCACTGGTGATGAGCAACCAGCAGCACCTCCTCAAAACCGCCCTGACCCCCCTGATGGTGCTTTCGGTGCTGACCACCTGGGGCGTGGTGTTCACCCACGGACTGCACAACTGGATGTGGACCTTCATCGAAACAAAACCCGGCTTCCCTGAAACCCAGAGCGGACACGGGTTTTACTTCTGGATTTACGCTGCCACCTGCTACCTCGGGATCCTGTCCAGCGTGGTGGTGTACTTCAATTTTTACCGCACCACTTCCCCCTTCTTCAAAAAACAGGCCCTCTGGTTGCTGCTGGGCGGGTTCATTCCTCTGGCCGGACGCATGACCGAGGATGTGTTCGGGATGGACCTGATTCCCAAAATCGACGAGGTGATTTTCTTCTTCCTGTTCTCTGGGGTGTTCTTTGCACTGGCGCTTTTCAGGTATGGGGCCCTTAAACTGGTGCCGATTGCCCACCATCTGGTGGTGAAAAACATCAACGCAGCCATCGTGGTGCTGGACCTGATGGGCCGAATCGTGGACCTCAATCCCTACGCACAGAAACTGGTGGGGCCTGAGGCGCAGGACAGCATCGGCAAAACCCCCAGAGAGATTCTGGGCGAACGGCTGCAAATCCAGTCTCTGGACAGCATTCCAGAGGAAGTCACTTTAAAACAAGGGGATCAGGACGCCTGTTTCTCTGTGCAGTATTCTCCCATCCGCGAACAGCGTGGACAGGTGGCCGGACATGTGCTGGTGCTCTTTGACATCACCGCACGCAAGCAGGCTGAGATGCAACTGGCCCACATCGCCCGGACCGATGCCCTCACACAGGTCACCAACCGCCGTCACTTCTTTGAACTGGCCGAACCCGAGTTCCAGAAAGCCCGAGGGTTGGGTGGGCAACTGGGTGTGGTCATGCTGGATGTGGATTACTTCAAAAAAATCAACGACACCTACGGCCACCAGATTGGCGACGAGGTGCTGAGGCACGTGGCAAAAGTGTGCAAAAACAACCTGCGCCAGACCGACCTCTTTGCCCGTTACGGGGGCGAGGAGTTCATCTGTCTGGTGCAAGGCGAGGATGCCTCTGACACCCAGCACATTGCTGAGAAACTGCGTCAGGCTCTGGAGGAAACCCCCATCCTGCTGCCAGACCAGCACATCTCCATCACGGCCAGTCTGGGCGTGGCAGTGCAGGGGGCCGCGAAATCTCTGGATGAGTTGATTGGCAAGGCCGACGAAGCGCTGTACACCTCCAAGAAAGAGGGGCGCAATCGGGTGACGGTTTCAGGGGCTCTGGGGGCGGGAGAGGTTTACACTTAAGCTTTTCCTGACCATTTCCATGAGAAACACCTCAGGCATCCTCCAGATGCGTGTTGTGCGGGTGGTCCAGTAAAACACCTTCATGTCATCCCTTCAGACGCAGAGGGCCAGAACCCTCAGACATAAGAGCACACCTGCCGAGGAAACCCTCTGGCAACACCTGCGCAACCGACAACTGGGAGCCAAATTCAGGCGACAACATCCCCTGCCACCCTTTTATGCTGACTTTTTCTGTGCAGAACACCTGCTGGTGATCGAACTGGACGGCAGCAGCCACCTGGGGCGTGAAGGATACGACCTCTGGAGAACCCAGCAATTGGAGCAAAGGGGGTGCAAGGTGCTCCGATTTCAGAACTGGGAAGTTCACCGCAATCTGGAAGGGGTGCTGGAACAAATTCGTCAGGAGATTGCTGGGAAGCCAGAGCAGTAGCAGGGTACCCTCACCCCGTCCCTCTCCCATTTTGGGAGAGGGTGGGAAGCTCGGGCCAGAGCAAAAAAATCCTCTCCCTGACAGGGAGAGGATCGAGCACAGCTCGCAGTGAAGGTTAATCCCCATCTGTCAGGAGAGGGACGGGGTGAGGTCCTCTTCTTCGTATTCGCTGATGGGTGGGCAGGCACACACGAAGTTGCGGTCTCCGTACACGTTGTCCACGCGGTTCACGCTGGGCCAGTATTTGCTGGCTCTGGTGTGACGGCTGGGGAACACAGCGGTTTCCCGAGTGTAGGCTCGGTCCCAGTTTGCGTCGGTCAGGTCGGCCATGGTGTGGGGGGCGTTGTGCAGGGCGGTCTCTTCGGCTTTGATCAGGCCGTCTTCCACTTCGCGGATTTCCTGACGGATGCTGACCATCGCCTCAATGAAGCGGTCCAGTTCGGCTTTGGGCTCGGACTCGGTGGGCTCGATCATCAGGGTTCCGGGCACAGGGAAACTCATGGTGGGGGCGTGGAATCCGTAGTCCATCAGGCGCTTGGCGATGTCCTCTTCGGTGATGCCAGTGGCTTCCTTGAGCGGACGGATGTCGATGATGCATTCGTGGGCCACCCGGTCATGCCGTCCGGTGTACAGCACAGGGTAGTGTCCAGAGAGTTTGCGGGCGATGTAGTTGGCGTTCAGCAGGGCCACTTCTGTGGATTTTTTGAGGCCTTCGTTGCCCAGCATCTTGATGTACATCCAGCTGATCGGCAGGATGGCTCCGCTGCCGTAAGGGGCTGCACTGACCGCTCCGGTGCTGCTGGCGTTCACAGGGCGCACCTTGTGGTTGGGCAGGTAGGGGGCAAGATGGGCTTTCACGCCGATGGGTCCCATGCCGGGGCCACCACCACCGTGGGGAATGGCGAAGGTCTTGTGGAGGTTGAGGTGGCTCACGTCTGACCCGATGAGACCGGGTTTGGCAAGGCCCACCTGAGCGTTCATGTTGGCCCCGTCCATGTACACCTGACCGCCGTGCTGGTGGATCAGGTCACAGATTTCGGTGATGGCCTCTTCGTAGACCCCGTGGGTGGAGGGGTAAGTCACCATCAATGCAGCAAGGTTGGCACTGTGTTTCTCGGTTTTGGCTTTCAGGTCCTCAAGGTCCACGTTGCCGTTGTCGTCGCACTTCACGACCACCACGTCCATGCCCATCATGCTGGCGGTGGCGGGGTTGGTGCCGTGGGCACTGGAGGGAATCAGGCAGATGTTGCGGTGGCCTTCTCCTCTGGCTTCGTGGTACTTCTTGATGACCAAGAGGCCAGCGTATTCACCCTGAGCACCGCTGTTGGGCTGCATGGAAACCGCGTCGTAGCCGGTCACATCGGCCAGCCAGTTTTCCAGTTCGGTGATCATCTCCAGATAACCTTCGGTCTGGTCTACGGGGGCAAAGGGGTGAATGTTGCCGAACTCGGGCCACGTCACAGGGATCATTTCGGCGGTGGCGTTCAGCTTCATGGTGCAGGAGCCCAGAGGAATCATGCCGTGCACGAGGCTGTAGTCTTTGTTCTCCAGGTGCTTGAGGTAACGCAGCATGCCGTGTTCGCTGTGGTGGGTGTTGAAGACGGGGTGTTGCAGGTAACTGCTGGTGCGAACCAAGCTTGCAGGAATGCCCGAGATGTCCTCTGAGACCACTTTTTGATCCAGTGCATTCAGGTCTGCGGGTTTGCCGGTCAGCACTTCAATCAGCACAGCAAGGTCTTGCAGGGTGACCGTCTCATCAAGGGAGAGGCCCACTTTGCCGTTTTCATAACGCAGGTTGATTTCGGCGGCCAGAGCACGGCTCTGGATTTCTGTGGAGTTGCCTTCGAAGGTGAGGGTGTCAAAGTAGGTGGTGTTGGGCTGAAACCCGGCTTCCTGCAAGGCCACGCGCACCAGAGAGGTGAAGCGCTCAATGCGTTCAGCGATGGTTTTCAGGGTTTCAGGACCGTGGTACACAGCATAAGCGGCAGCCATGTTGGCCAGCAAAGCCTGAGCGGTGCAGATGTTGCTGGTGGCTTTCTCACGGCGGATGTGCTGCTCACGGGTTTGCATGGCCATGCGGTAGGCGGTGTTGCCTCTGGTGTCTCTGGACACCCCGATGATGCGTCCGGGGGCACTGCGTTTGTACTCGTCACGGCAGGCCATGAAGGCAGCGTGGGGACCACCAAAGCCCATGGGCACCCCGAAGCGCTGGGAGTTGCCAATGACCACATCTGCGCCCATTTCGCCGGGGGCTTTGAGCACCGTGAGGGCCATCAGGTCGGTGGCCACCGTCACCAGAGCGCCTTTTTTGTGGGCCGCTTCAATGACGCCTGTCAGGTCTTTCACTTCGCCGTAGGTGTTGGGATATTGCAGTTGCACCCCGAACACATCATGGTTCTGGAGGTCGGTCTCGGGGTTGCCCACCACCACGTCAAAGCCGAAATACTGTGCACGGGTCTGGATCACGTCCAGCGTCTGGGGGTGCACATCACTGGCCACGAAGTAGGTGTTGCTCTTGCTCTTTTTGTTGGAGCGTTTGGCAAGGGTCATGGCTTCTGCGGCAGCGGTGGCCTCGTCCAGAAGGCTCGCGTTCGCCACTTCCATGGCGGTCAGGTCCATCACCACTTGCTGGTAATTCAGCAGCATTTCCAGACGGCCCTGAGAAATCTCTGCCTGATAAGGGGTGTAGGCGGTGTACCAGCCGGGATTTTCCAGGATGTTGCGCAAAATCACGTTGGGAACCAGGGTTCCGTAATATCCCATGCCGATGTAGCTTTTGAAGACTTTGTTTTTGCTGGCCTTGCTTTTCAGGTCTGCGAGGGCCTCCACTTCGGTGAAGGTGCGGCCCACTTTCAATTCGCCGTTGAAGCGGATGCTCTCTGGCAGGGTGGAATCCACCAGTTCTTCAAGGCTGTTCACCCCGAGGGTGGAAAGCATCTCTTGAATTTCGTGTTCACTGGGGCCAAGGTGGCGCGAGATGAAGTCGTCTTGCTGGGTCAGGCTTTGCAGGGATTTCCGGGTCATGGTTCCTCCGTGGGGAAGCTCAAGTGTTGATATAATCGTATACGATTATTCAAAGAAAAGGGTGAACTCGGGAGGGGACAGCAAAAAACCCTGCCAATGGCAGGGTCAGATTTGTTTCAATTGGTTTATTTCGCGCAGGTCACGAAGGACTTCTGGCAAAAATCGGCTTTGTTCTTGCCATAAAAGTAGAACGGAGCCAGCTTGTATTCTTGCAATTCGTCGTACAGGAGGTCCCTTTCCTGAGGATCATTCGCCACTGCTTTGAAATAAGCAACTGTTGCGAACTGAGGATATCCCTTTGAGGTGCCTTCATTTTTGCGCAGCAGAACCACATCTTTGAGTGGACCACTGGAAAAAGCAAAGCCTTCGAGGGTCTCATCCCCTTCTGCATCCTTGAGGGTGAACAGCAACTCTGGGGCACTGGCAAATTTCAGGTTGTCCAGAGTGGCTTCCAGCAAATCCAGTTTCCATGCGGTAGGGTCCTGCTCCAGCACCTGCAATTCTGCATATCCAAAATCTCCAGCTTCTTCAAAGCTGTAAGACACCCCTCTGGCGGTGGCGGTGATGTTGCTGACTTCTGAAGGTGCAGAAGCGTTGAATTTCTGGGGCTCGGTGGCCATGCCCAGAATCCGGTCTTCCAAGGCAGAAACATTTTGGGCAGTCGCCAGTCCAAAAACCAGAGCGCTTGCAGAGACCATCAGGAAAAGCCGTTTGGGAAAATGAAGGGGAGACATTTCCACAATCTAAGGGCAGGGTGGGATGTTTTCCAGACCTGAATTTGTCTAGCTTGATGTCTGGTGGAGTTTGACGCTTCAATCGCTAAAACCATTGGGGAGGAGAATTCACACATCTATATCACTTCATACATCAAATTGTTACAAAAGGCCAGAAAATGCTCATGGCGAAGTTCAAGTGTCATTGATCTTTCGATTTCTCTTAAAATTTCAGCCCTTGATTTCTTTTTGGGTCCCATTTCTCAATAAATGGCGTCTTCATCCCATTCTTCTTCGATGTTGTCATAAGCATCCCCATACCCCCTGAATTCCCGATTCAGCCAGTAATAATTGGGGCGGGATTCCAGAGTGCGCTCCAGAAATTCACTGAACGACAGGGCAATGATCGGGGTGTAACCCTCCAGAGCGTGGTTCACATGGTTGGTGTCGTAAATGTGCCCCAGACGCTCGGGGTGCAGGTCAATGGACAGGTACTCTCCATCTGCATCCTGTGCGAACACATACCAGTAAGAGGAGATGTCGTATTCATAGTCCTTGCCGGTGATTTTCAGGTTGGCCTGCACCAGATCTGTGGGTTCCAGCAGAGTCAAATACCGCTCTTGCCTGAAAAACAAACGAACCTCTCCGCACTGGTTGTAAAACCACCGCAAATCGTAAGGCAGCACTTCACCCCGCATCATGAACAGTTCATACATGCGTGGACGCGACACCTTGTGTTGTGGGTCGGTTTTGAGTTGGCGGATCAATCGGTCAATCAGCATTCCAGAGCGTTCCACCTCTAGGGGTTTGGCAGGACTTCAGTCAGATGGACATGAGGCGAACCCCATGTCCATGAAATTCAGAACATCTTCAATGTGCACCATGCACTTCTGCGAATGGCCACAACTGCCCACCTTCAGTTTGCTGGGTTTGCAGCCTGAAAAGTGTGACGGACTTGAGGGATGTGCAGAATGGTCTTGACATCTGCCAGAGCAAAACCATTGCTGAAGGTCAATTTTCAGCAATGTCCAACGACAATTTTCCCTCTTTCACCGTCACCTGCACCTCTCCACCTTTGTTCAACTTGCCAAACAAAATGGCATCTGCCAGAGGTTTTTTGAGGTGCTCCTGAATGACCCGTGCCAGAGGACGGGCACCCATGGCTGGATCGTAGCCTTTTTCAGAGAACCACTGAACAGCCAGTTCATTCACGTTCAGAACCACGTTTTTGGCTTTCAGTTGGCCCTGAAGTTCACGCAGGAACTTGTTGACCACCAGACCCATGGTTTCGCGGGCCAGAGGTTTGAAGGACACGATGGCGTCCAGTCGGTTGCGGAACTCAGGGGTGAAGGTGCGTTTGATGGCTTCGATGTCCTCGCCAACCCGAAGGGTGCGCCCAAAACCCACCGGGCTTTTTGCGCTCTCCTCTGCCCCAGCGTTGGTGGTCAGGATCAGAACCACACCACGGAAATCGATGTGTTTGCCGTTGTGATCGGTGAGTTTGCCGTAATCCATGACCTGTAAGAGGATGTTGTACACGTCAGGGTGGGCTTTTTCGATCTCGTCCAGCAGGACCACGCTCTGGGGATAGCGCATCACCTGATCGGTCAGGAGACCTCCCTGATCGAAGCCCACATAGCCGGGAGGAGCACCAATCAGGCGGGCCACACTGTGTTTTTCCATGTACTCGGACATGTCGAAGCGCAGAAATTCCGCCCCGAGCACTTTGGCCAGTTGTTTGGCCAGTTCGGTTTTGCCCACTCCAGTGGGGCCTGCGAACAGGAAAGCACCCACAGGTTTGCCTTCCTGACGGAGGCCTGCTCGGGCCAGTTTCACAGTGTCGGAGACCTCTTTGACGGCCTGATCCTGACCGTAAACCACCTGCAAGAGTTCAGCTTCGAGGTCCTGCAATTTGGTCTGCTCGGTTTTCTGGATGGCCCCCAGAGGCAGGCGGGCAATCTTGGCCACCACCGCTTCCATGTGTTTTGGCGTGATGGTTTTGGCCCGTTTGGAGGGGGGCTTGAGGATTTCCAGAGCCCCCGCTTCATCGATGACATCGATGGCTTTGTCTGGCAAACGCCGGTCGGTGATGTACTGGGAACTGAGTTCAACAGCAGCACGCAAAGCGGCCCGGGTGAATTTCAGGTTGTGGTGCTTTTCATAATAAGGGGCGATGCCCTCCAGAATTTTGACTGCATCCTCCTGAGAGGGTTCTGGAACATCAATTTTCTGGAATCGTCGCCCGAGGGCACGGTCTTTTTCAAGGTGCTTGTACTCCTCGTAGGTGGTGGCCCCGATGGTGCGCAAATGCCCTTTGCTGAGGGCAGGCTTCAGCAGGTTGCTGGCGTCCATCGCCCCACCTTCCACGGCTCCAGCCCGCACAATGGTGTGGATCTCATCAATGAACAGGATCACCTTGCGCCCTTCCAGAGCAGCAATCACGGCTTTCAGGCGTTCTTCGAAATCCCCACGGTAACGGGTTCCGGCCAGCAACGCCCCCATGTCCAAAGAATACAGGGTCATGTCGGAAAGCAACTCGGGCACTTCCCCCAGGGCAATTTTGCGGGCCAATCCTTCAACAATCGCGGTTTTTCCCACACCGGGTTCCCCAACCAGCACCGGGTTGTTTTTGGTGCGCCTTGCCAGCACCTGCATGGTGCGCTCCACTTCGGCATCCCGGCCAATCATCGGGTCAATCTGACCGTCTCTGGCTTTTTCGGTGAGGTCCACGCAGTACAGCTTCAGAGGGTCATTCTCTGGATTGCCCAAAGGCAGTTGGGTGGGCATTCCGGGTTGTTCGGTGGTGACCTGGTGCTTGCGCTTGCCATGTGAAATGAACTCGATGGCATCCAGACGGGTCATGCCCTGTTCTTCCAGCAGAAACCGGGCCACCGAGGTGTCTTCATCGAGCAGGGCCACCAGCACCTGTGCCCCCGTCACCTGTTCCTGCTGGGCAGAGCGCATCTGGCGCAAAGCCCTTTGCAGCACCCGGTCAAAGGCCAGCGTGGATGTCGGACGGGCATCGTCGAAGCCTTCCATGTTGTCGAACTCGGTTTCCAGAGCGTCTTCCAGAATGGACAGGTCGATGCCGCAGGCCAGCAACACCGGACGGGCATCTTCGTCGTCCATCAGGGCATAGAGCATGTGCTCCAAGGTAATGTACTCATGGCCATAACTGTGGGCCAGTTGCACCGCCCTCTGGATGCTCTGTTCAAGGGTTTCGGTGATCATTCTGCCTCCATGATGCATTTGAGGGGAAAGCCATGCTGACGGGCATCGGAATTCACCTGATGCACTTTGGTTTCTGCCACTTCAAAGGGATACACCCCACACACCCCCGAGCCTTCCTGATGGACCGCCATCATGATTCGGGTGGCCTGCGCCGGGCTCTTGCGAAAAAAGTCAATCAGGACGCGCACCACGTAATCCATGGGCGTGTAATCATCATTGAGCAAAATCACTTTGTACAGGGGCGGACGCTGGGTCTGGGTCCGCGTTTCGGTACGGGCCTCTGTCATAGGCAGAGTCTAACCCATTTGCACGTTCCACACGGTGAGGCTTGCTGGAATGCCGAGCTTCAACAGCAGGGTCAACGCAAAGTTGATGTTCGGGCAATACAAACAGAGAGCCATCAGCCGTCAGCGATCAGCGGTCAGCCCGCAGGAAAGTTTTCTTGCTGCCTTTTGAGCTTCAATCTGATGGGATTTCATTTTGAGTCTTGATGTGTTGATGTTGTCAAAAGCCTGAAGGTGAGCTTTTTGCTGAAAGCTGAATGCTTTTTCCGATGACATGCCAGAGGTCAGATTTTGGGTTGACCCTGGCTTCAACAGGGGCAATCACCTTTGTGTGAGGGTTTCTGAATTATGCTGATGAAACAATGTGATCCAGACTTCAGAAACACGAAGGGAATTGACATGGTGCATCCCCCCGAAGTGGAACAACCGGACATGCAGAGGCCCGTCAAAGTCCCCTCTGGCACCCCCAATTGGCGACCAGCAGCAAGGGTTGCTGGGGTGTATCTGCTGGTGTCGGTGTTGTGGATTCTGGTGACCGATCACCTGTTGTACGAAATTCCTGCTTTCAAGGGTTTTCTGGAACAGGTCAGCACCGCCAAAGGGATCTTTTTTGTGCTGGCATCCGCAGGATTGATTTTTGTGCTGGTTCAGCAGGCCACGCACAAACTCACCCATGCCAATCAGGAGTTGTCCGTTTCCCTGAGCACTTTGCAAGAACAGCAACAGCAACTGGCAGAAACCTACACGGCTGCGGTGGAAGGCTGGACCCATGCGCTGGAACTGCGTGACGATGAAACCCATGAACACACGCGCCGGGTGACCGAAATCAGTGTGAAGCTGGGCCAGAAACTCGGGTTGGACGAAAAACAACTCCAGCAGATTTACTGGGGTGGATTGTTGCACGACATCGGGAAAATGGCTGTTCCTGACAGCATCCTGCTCAAGCCCGACAAATTGACCCCAGAGGAATTCCAAACCATGCAGCAGCACCCTGTCTATGCCCGACGCTGGCTGGAGCATGTCGGTTTTCTGGGCGAGGCCCGAGACATCCCTTACCACCACCACGAGAAATGGGACGGCTCGGGATATCCCGCAGGTCTCAAAGGCGAAAACATTCCTTTGTATGCCCGGATTTTCGCTCTGGCCGATGTGTACGACGCCCTGACCAGTGACCGCCCTTACCGCAAGGCCATGACGGTCCCAGAGGCCCTTCAGATCATCCAGCAGGGCATTGGCACCCATTTTGATCCTGAGGTGGCAAAAGTGTTTTTACAGATGGTGACAGAGGGGCATGAAGATCATCGGGAGTCCCGAGGGTGAAACAAGCGTGTTGCGGAGGGATCCATGGTTTTGCCTTCTGCGCTCGGCCCTCGGCAAACCGCAGGCTCAAATCCATGACATTTTCTTCACGACAGACACAAAATCTGTCATACTTTAAGCATGACTTCACAACCGAAGAACTGGCCCGAGGCCCTTGAACTGTTGCAGCAAACGGTGTCCCAAACCCATCTGGGCGGTGGAAAAAAAGCCATTGAGCGGCAACACCAGAAAAACCGTCTCACTGCCCGAGAACGCATTGCCCACCTGATCGACGAGGGGACCGTCTTTGATGAACTGATGACCCTTGCTGGGTTTGAAATGTATCAGGACGTGGGTGGATGCCCCTCTGGAGGAACGGTTGCAGGCATCGGATCCATTCAGGGCAGACCGTGGATGATCATCGCCAACGACGCCACCGTGAAAGCCGGGGCTTTCTTTCCCATCACCGCCAAAAAAGTGATCCGGGCACAGACCATCGCTCTGGAAAACCACATTCCAGTGGTCTATCTGGTGGATTCCGCAGGGGTTTACCTGCCCATGCAAGACGAGATTTTCCCGGATCAGGACGATTTTGGACGGGTGTTCTACCTGAATGCCCGCATGAGCGCTCTGGGCATTCCCCAGATTGCTGCCATCATGGGGAACTGCGTGGCAGGTGGGGCTTACCTTCCGGTCATGTGCGACACCCTGATCATGACCGAAGGCTCAGGGCTGTATCTGGCCGGACCTGCACTGGTGAAGGCCGCCATCGGACAGAACATCGATTCCGAAAGTCTGGGCGGGGCAGCCGTTCACGCTGAAATCTCTGGCACGGTGGACTACAAAGAAAAAGACGACCTGAGCGCCATCCAGAGGATCCGTGCTCTGGCCGAAATGCAAACCCGCAAATACACCGCACCGTGGGCACAGAAACGCAAAGCCCCCAAGGCCCCCCAGAGCCAGCAGGACTTCACCGAACTGGTCAGTCTGGACGGCAGCAAAACCTACAACGTGCGGGAGGTGCTGAGAGCCCTCCTCGACGACAGCCATTTTGAGGAGTACAAACCGGATTACGGCCAGAGCATCGTGTGCGCTCTGGGATGGCTTGGAGGGTATCCGGTGGGGGTGGTGGCCAACGACCGTCAGGTGATCCGCAAGAAACTGAAATCGGATGTGCCCGGTCTGCAAACCCGCATCGAGGTGGGAGGGGTGATTTACGGGGACAGCGCCGACAAATCGGCCCGTTTCATCATGGAAGTCAACCAGATGGGCATTCCCCTGATCTTTTTGTCTGATGTGACCGGATTCATGGTGGGCAAAGACAGCGAGTACGAAGGCATCATCCGCAAAGGGGCCAAAATGGTCAACGCGGTGTCCAACACGGTGGTTCCCAAAATCACCCTGATCACCGGAGGCAGTTATGGGGCCGGAAACTACGCCATGAATGGCAAAGCCTACAGCCCGAGGTTTCTGTTCGCTTGGCCCAGCGCAAAATACGCCGTGATGAGCGGAAATGCCGCTGCCAAAACCCTGCTGGACATCCAGCTTCAGGCCCTCAAGCGTCAGGGACAGGAACCCACCGATGAAGATCTGGCTTCGCTTTTTGAACAGGTGAAAGCCAAGTACGATCAGGAACTGGACCCCAGATATGCCGCAGCCCGCCTCTGGGTGGATGAGGTGATCAGGCCAGAGACCACCCGCGAACGCCTGATCCGCACCCTCGAAGCCTGCTCTGGAGCCCCGATTGGAGAATTCAAAACCGGGGTGTTTCAGGTGTAAGGATGGGTTCTCTGTTTGCACAGGGTAAGCGCAAAGTCGCTGTCAGGCCATGCCAACACCAAGAGCCATCAGCCGTCAGCGATCAGCCGTCAGCAATCAGGACAGTTTTCTGGCTGCCTTTTGAACGGAAAGTCTGAGTGGCTTTCCGTTTGTGTCTTTTTACTTTGCTGTTCGCAAAAGCCTTTTGGTGAGCTTTTTCCTGAAAGCTGATGGCTGATGGCTGAACGCTTCTTCAAGTGACATGCCAAAAGTCAGACTTTAGGCTGACCCTATCTGGTTGCGTCCATGCACCTTTTATTCGCTTCCCTCTTGCTGCACAATGAAAGAACATCCACATCTTTGCTGTACTGGAGGAGAGACGCATGAAAGCCCA
>NZ_JQKG01000025.1 GCF_000745915.1 Deinococcus misasensis DSM 22328 | reverse complement strand
CTGCATCACAGCGATCGAGGCGTCCAGTACACCTGTGAGGCCTATCAACAGGCGCTACAGAGCCTCCAGGCCACGTGCAGCATGAGTCGGAAGGGGAATTGTTGGGACAATGCGGTGGTGGAAAGTTTCTTCGCTACCCTGAAGTTAGAGTTGGCTTTGCACCGATCCATTGGCAACAGAGAAGAGACGTGTAGGACTGTCTTTTCTTGGGTAGAAGGCTGGTATAACCGTCGTCGCCTGCATTCGTCCCTGGGGTTCTGCTCCCCGGTGGAATTTGAGGAGCAGCAGTGTGGCTGAACTACATGTCAACAAAGGTGTTGCAATTTCATAATGCCATAAGCATGACCGATTGACTTTACTTCTTCAGTCTCAGTCACTCCAGTTCTGAAAAGAACCGTAATCACTGGCAGCCGTACAGGTAGAGTTGCTGCCAGCCTGTCTACATAACTTGCGAAAGATTCATTGGGCTCGGGGTCAATTCTGGTTTTGGGTAGTTGCCTGGGTCGTAAGGTCATGGTTCGTCCTCCATGTCAATGAGAGAAGCCGAGTTGTGGCTGGATTTGATTTTATCGAGCAGACTGATGTCAATAAGTTCATATCGATTACGAATTGCCTCATTCGCAGCAGCTCTTAGTAACTGACTTAGAGGTCCTATCGCACCACCAGTTCTTTGATGTAAATATTTGCTAACTTCAGGGGTGATCAGTGATCCAGAAACATGATGAAACAGCACAAAATGATCTTCGAATGTTTTGATCAATTTGAGCCAATTTACATCTGTTGACAAGAGTGGTTCTACGCTATGAGTGACAAGTCGACCACCCATTTGGGATTTTTTCTGTTGTTGATTTCATCAGAGAATAATGCACTCTTTTTGCAGTCAATTCCTGCAAAAACAAAGGTTGCTGGTATTAAACTCATCAAAGATTTCAAGTGGTCATTTACATCTGCGTCTCTACCTTTTTTTCCTAGCATGTGTATATCATCAATCAAGAATAAGTAAGTGCGATGTGTTCTGGCAAACCTTTCAATGGCATTGGTTAACTCGTTGTGAGTTATGTTTCTTAAATTTCTTGGTAGTGGAATACCATAAAAGTTTGCGATTGCCTCATCTAATGTTTTGGGAGTCGTTTTCTTTTTTAGCGTTATGTAAACAACTGGCATCAGTAGATCAGCCTGATCCGGATTCTTAAGTGGATAGCGTTTGCGAAAATCTTTTTCAAATCGTTTTCCGAGCTCTATAAGGATGGTGGTCTTACCCAAAGTAGGGAGGCCATCAATCACCCCACCCTGCCGTGCCCCCGATCCACCGCGAATATTCAAATCTATCTGGGCAAGAAGGCTGCGGTGGATGGATATCATTGTCTCTGTGATGATAGGGCTGCATCTGGCATGATAATCAAGCCTGGATTCATCGTAGGCTCTCCTTTTTTCTGGACCCCAGTCTCTATATTCATTTAGAGTGGGCAAATTGGGTTTCTTGGAAGATGATTTGTAAACATATGTTCGCCAATCCTCAATCCTGTGGTAAACTTCTGGACTATCATCAAGGCCTTCCAGCTCTATGATGTGTTCAGTGGGGTGAAATCGAGTATGCTTTTCGCGCTGCGATAATTTCGACCTTTGATGTTCTTTGAGTGCTTCGGCTTTTCCCATGAATTTGCCTCCCTTGCTTCGAGTCATAAGTCGCCTCCCAGTTGACTATCTATATCTTCTATGTAGTCATCTGATAAATCAAAAGCTGTTATTTCTTCCGTATTATTGGAAATTATTTCACTGAGTGAAGCTTTCTCCTTTTTTAATCTACTTTCTCTTTTGGATTCTAAAAAATGATTATCATAATCTGTCTCTGCTTGCCTCATGTGTCTTGCTGAATTTTCTGATTTCATATTTTCTTGACGATTTCTAATAGATTTTTTATCAACAGCGATTATATGGGTGAGTAGGCGATCCAAAGCTATTGAAGTTTCTTTTGCTTTTTCGATAGTACTTCTGTCGGATATTAAATGTTTTCGTACTTGATTCAAATGGAAACTATTAAACGGTAGATGGGCATGATCGCTAAATTGGCGTTGCAGTGTGATCCATTTTTTGCTCTCCTTATCAAAAAAATATATATGTGATAAAAGCCTATCATCCACTTTAAAAGGCCATTTGCCTTTTCGGTTTTCAATTGCAGAATCCTGATTGTGGTATTTGATCAAATCTGGATGATTATAAATTATGCCATTTATTTCTACGCCGTAATGATTGATGCGCCTCCAGACAGTTCTCAGGAGGGAAAATATTATATTTTTGCTTACTGGAACATGATAGTATCCTGTTGACTGAACTCCAATATCGAACATTTCAACTGGTGTATGAAATACTTTAGGGACCATTGGATGGTGTAGGCCAGTGTGTGGGGTCTGGTTGTATAAGTTGGCCCATTCTCCAAACAGTCTATCTACCTCAAAAATAAAATAGTAAGCATCTTCATCTGCTTCTTTTCCTCTGCTCTCTGTTGAGTTGCCCAGGTAGCCTGGCATGAACGAGAACAATTGTTCGGTAGCGGTTCTGAATGCTCTTTCGATCTGTGACTTATCGATAGGATTGTAGGGTGTTGACAAATGTATACTGATGGTCAGTGACTCGCAGGCATCTCGAAATTGGCTGCTTAGAAAGATTTTTCCATTGTCTATAACAACTGTATCTGGAGTGAGAGGTGGTATGCTGGAAAGTCTGAGTTCTGGGTCTGCGTCAAAGAGATCAACAATCACAGTCTCAGGAATACCTACATAAGGATATATGCATTCTTTAGGCCAATGCTCATCCATTGACAACGGATGTAGCACATCATATAGCAGTAAAGTTGCATCCACGCCTTTGGGTTCGTACTCGAGAAATCTCCAGGCAACTATTGCTCTGCTGAACAGATCCAATGCAAGGAGCAAACGATACCTGATTTTTTTCCCGGTACTGTCAAAAGCCATTACATCAAAGCGTGAGGCATCAATCAAGACGAATTCACCAGGTCTGATCGCTCTAAACGAAGTGTAGACTTTTTTTGGATGGGCTAAGTGATTACGATGAATGCGGGCTGAGTCTAGGTATCCAGTCCCTTTCAGTATTTTTCTGGCAATTCGGTTAAATACAGGTCGTGATCGCATATGTTCCTCTGGATCTTCGCCTATTTTTATCAAATGCGCTTTTACTTCCTTTTTGAGTACGCTTAATGATCTGGTGGATTTGCCTGCATTGAGTCTGACGACTTCCCTAATTGCGCTAACGAGAATCGGATTGATATGTTCTGCTTGTTCTTCAGTGCGTAACCTGCGATGATCTACCAAGCCATACAGACCCTTGTCTCTAAAACTACGATACAGCCTCCATAATTGACGTCCATTAAGTTTTAGTTCCTTTGATTTACTTTCGATTCGACTTTCGAGTGAACAGAATTTCGGATCATACTGTGGCTGCGGTTCAACTTTTTCAGCAGTACTGGCCTCGCCAGATTTAAAGCCTGTAACAGCCTCCCGAATGTGATCTCTCAGTTCCTGAGCTTCCCTCAGAACGTCTATTGGAATGCTGTCTAAAATTGCTTCATATATGGAACCATCGCTTAACAGATTAACAAAGTCACAGACCTCAAAATCTTCTGCTGAAAGTAGGGTCTGTAGTTGCACAAGCTTTGACGGAAGAAGCGGCTCATCTGCAGACCTCAAGGTAATATGCCTGCCACCAATTTGATCAACCCGATAGTATTGGCCTTCGAATCTGACCAAGGTATAAATTCCAAGTTTCGCTTTGTTGGGACTATCCATGAAGATCGTGCCTACTGTAAGAAACAATGCTGGTGTCCTGGATGGGGTCTTGTAGGTTTATAGTTAATATTTGTTTCCAGAGTAGATGAAACAAAACTGGCCGAGCAAAGTATGGTTTGTCAAAGGCGCCGATCAAGTCCTCAATCGATCTTGCTTGTTCTTGGCAGTGGCTGACCAATTTAGGTGTGATCAGATCACAATAAATGGGCGGGCGTCGGTAACTGGCTAGGAGTCGGAGATTGTAATAGAGACTTCGTCGAGGTTCACTCCAGACTTCATAATCCCATCCAGCATAAGAACAGGTCATTTCGGTGAACTTGAATGCTATTTGATTTCTTTCTGTGGTGACGAATTTTTTGGGCTTTACATCGATAAGCAAATTAGGTAAATCTTTACGCTCACAAAGAATATCTGGTATATGGTGGTATTCGCGATCACCGTCAAAGAAATTAATTACCAAGGGTTGTGGTAAGATTTTTCTGACATTAGGGTCAAAATCTAATAACTGATAAGCAAACAACTCTAGTCGGCTTTCATATTTTATGTGAATTCGAGACTTCGAAAACCAATAATATCCTAATTTATGTTTTTGGCCTCTGAAGTTTCTTGGTATGCGCACCGGTTTCATCCTGGCAGTGCTGAGATCTGCCAGATCAAAGGCTGTGATTGTTTCTATTTGGAGTGATTCTGAACTGAGGTAGCTGAGAACAAAATTTTCTGGGGGAATCTCCTGTTCCATGGTTTTCACCTTTCATGACCCGAAACAGATAGGCCTTGGCTGGAAGCCAAGGCCAGAGGTTTTCTGCAGAACAATTGCAGTTTGGTTGTTGCCTGGTCTGTATACCATCAAAGCAGCAGGACAGCAAAAACATATGGAGAGCTTGTGGAGTCTCTCCTAGGGTTTTCTGTTTACTGCTGAGCAACTACTGAGGTAGTTGTTAGCAACTGATCCAGTAAAGATCAGCTGCAAAAGCGGCCACAAAAGGCCGAGGTATCATGAAAGATTTCTCCCTATGAAAATTCTACAGTGTTGCTCGTCCTGCTGCCAATGGCCTGGAGCTTAATGATGACCATCGGGAGACTTTCGACGGGAAAGCTTCTTGGAGACTCTCTGAGGGGTGGATTCAACCTCAGGAGAATTTTCCTCTGAGACAGCGAAGAGAGTGTCAATGGTGATTCCCAGAGCCTCTGCCACCTGCAGGAACATGCGAATTTTAGGGTTGAAAGATTCTCCAGCATTTTGACTTTCGAACCGTTGGTAGTACCGGAGGTTCCAGTTGAGTTTTTCAGCCATGTCTTCCTGTCGGAGCTGGCGCTCCAGGCGGAGGCGCTTGATCCGCCTCCGAACGATGGTCAGAAAGTCGTCGTGCTGCACCCCAGTATGATTTCGGGCCTGGGGTGCAAATTGAACGCCTTCATAGGCGTGTTGTTTGTCATGTGCAGGACGACTTTTTTGTTTTTCTTCTTTACCCAGCTCTTGACTGTGCAGTGGTCTCATGGTGGAACCTGTGATCGGAGGCACCAAAGCTACACATGACACAAGAACAGAAATACACCATCAGCCAGGTTGCTGCTCAACTTGAGACTAGCAAAAGCAAAATTCGATATTATATTGAAGTAGGTTTAGTCGAACCTAAGGTTTCTGCTGCAAACAAGTATCGAATTTTCGACGAAAATGATATTTTTATTATTAGATTAATCATCGAATTGAGATATCTGGAAATACCTATAGAAAAAATAAAAATGATAATTGATAATCCAAACGAATCATTTGTAGATGCAATATTGTATCAGCATTTACGCCTGTTAAAACAAAGGCGCACGGACTTGGAATACAAGATCGACATTTTGACAAAGATATGCATTCCCAGACAATGAATTTATAAAATGAAACAAAAAGATGAATTATGTTCACAATTTATATGTTTAAGAGTGCTATCCAAGATGATAAAATATCGCCCATGATTCACCGAGCGAATTTAAGATAGTCCAGTGGGAGCATTTGCGCTACTGGAATAAAGTTTGTGCAAGGTTAAATAAGTGAGAAGAATGGCCCATTTGTCACAGCTTTATCGATGTAGTTGCTTTTTAGATTCATGTCCCCTATTTTCATAAGTGATTCCAGGCTTACTAATAGAATTTTGTTAAAGAATTAGGATTATTTTAGACAAATATATAGTAAGCCGAGTTCTGGGCTTCGCAGGGTATGGACTATAGATCGCCTAACTTCTCTTTTAGTCTACAGGAAGATGAGAAAATTAATCTCAGTAATTATACTGCTATTTCAATTTGGCTTGCAGTTTAGTGAATTGGAAATTATGGTAAGATCTGTGCTGGAAATTCGAGTAGAGGTGGTTAACTGATTTGTTCCACTTATCCAGCGACTGAAAGAACATACAACCTGGAGGGCGAAAATAGCTGGTCTTGCAGCATCAGGAACTCTGCGACCAGCACCCAGTGCAACAGCACTCTGGTCACCCGTACTGCCCGGTCACCCCAGTCCTCCAGCTGTTCTGGCTGCTCAGACACCAGAAAACTGAGGATCCAGGCCAGCAAAGACAAAAACAAGAAGCGAATCAGACCCCGCAAGGTCCGTTGGCCAAACTGATCCAGTCCAAAGCGGCCTTTGGCCGTTTTGAAGAACGTTTCAATGGCCCACCTCCGACGACCCCACTGAATCAGCGTCCTGGCCGACACGGGCTGATTGCACAGCACATAGCGCCTTTCGGTTTTTCCCGTGGGATAACGCCGCTCGAACCACGCCACGGTCACCTGCAATTCTGGGGTGTTCAGCTTGACCCAACTCCCGTTGTAGAACAGCTCCTTGACCTTCTTTTCGCCCACTTTACGGTCCCCTTTGGTGGCCACCAGTACGGTCAAACCCAGTTGTGACAGGGGACGCAGGAAATACTGGTTGTCAAAACCACTGTCAGCCATTACTTTGATCTGAAAGCGGCCCTGAAGTCGACGGCACAGAGACTTGATCATGGCCACCGCTAGCTTGCTTTCACTGGCCATCCCTTTGCCTTTCCAGATGGCAAAAGACCAAGGAAATCTAGCGTTGCCGATCAGTAAGTAGACCACCACCAGGTGCAAGCCATACTTGCCATTCAAGCAAGAGACGGGTAGCCCTTTAAATTGGCCTTCTTTTCTCAGCGTGGTCAGATCCACCACCACATCCAGGCTGGGCTTCCGGCCTTTTTTGCGACTGTAGGCTTTGAAGAGTTGCTGCAGAATGTTTTGCTGGACGGCTTTCATCAAGGCCCGGGTGTTCCACTGGGCATGGTTGTAGAACCGACTGGCTGCAGCGGGGCTACTCAGCGTAGCGTGCCTGGGACGGACTTGTTTATTCCCTCTGAGGAAGCCCCGAAGCTGAATCTGGAACAGTTTTCTCTGGTTTTGGTTTGGCAAGAGGGCCAACAACGTGCATAATAGTTCATAGGCGGATCTAGACACTCCGCCTATTTTCATTGTCTCACATGAGCTTTCGGTGATTGAACTGCACAGGATCGCATAGGTGAAACAAATCAGTTAAAGACAATTGAACGCCTCTACTCGATTCTTTTTGAAGATAGATTCAACAGTATTATTTCACTCACACCTCAGGTAGTCTATGGTATTAAGTTCTTTTTGCGTATTTTGTCAACAGTTTCGGTGTTCTTAATAAATTCTATTAGTCTTTTGAAATATTTCCTCGTGGACTTTTCATTCTCTCCATATTTTATCATTAATCGTAAATTTTTATCACCTATCTCCAGATTAAGTATGTCATTGATTTTTACATCAGCATCATTGCAGAACAAGGCAACTGCTCTACGAATTTTCTCACATTTATCCCATTCGTGATAACCAAGAGAAGGCAACCAATCTCTGATAAGTCTCCATATTTCAAATGGCAGATTATCGTTTTCCGCCATTTTATGAAGAATCGGCATAGTGCGTTGAATATATTTAAAGTCACGCATCTGTTTTCTTTTTATAGCTAAAGAAAATATTAGAGCTGCAAATCTTAAAGTAGTTTCTGAAGGATTTAAGTTAATTGAAATATGGTCATACATATCTTCCCAGACTAAGTCGGGTACTTTATCAAATTCACTATTCGCTGGATCAATTGATTTTGATACTAAGTATAAAATATCATAGTTGATTACCTGTGATCCGTGTAGCCACTCGATTATTCTCTCGGGGTGTAATATTGATAATTGCTTTAACTTTTCTACAAATAAAATATTGTTACTCTTATTAATTGAATACCAGTCTAATAACCAAATAATTATTAGTCCTCCAAATAATCTATAGATATCATTAATTAAATTTACGGCATCTGCAGTTAAAATGGAGTTGACAAACAGTTTTTGAACATCAGTTGGCATCGTTGAATAGTATTCTTCTACTATATCAAAGATTTCAGAATTTTCGAGCTGGGTTGATTGCCATAACATGGGAAATTCAGTTAAACGTGGGTTATGTTGCAGCAATAGCGTCTGTAAATTTTTTGGTAAATTCGAGAAAAAGGGTATATCTTTATCGGAGATGGCCATAGATATCCCAGTTATAATTTCAATCCCAAGTGGGTTGTCCCTGAGGGACATTGCGATATTTATTAGTTCAATAGAGGAATTTTTGTGTGTAGACCATATTTTTTCTGCTCTATGTCTAATATCAGTCAAATCAATTTGTATAAATGATATGTCATTTATACTAAGTAAAGCGTTTAAGATAGTAAAATCTGAAAATCCAAAAATGTTTTTATGATTCCCACCATTAATTAAATCCTCTTTAAGCTTCGTTCCTTCATTTTTGTCTTCGAATATCACACTTAAATACTTTAATACACTTTCAAGTGACACATGAGGTGAATCATGAATATATTGAAATATTTTAACTAGCTCTTTCAGGGCTTTCTTTTCATCATAGACGTCAAGACTATATCTTCTTAAAAATAGACTAAGGTTTGAGGGTTGAGGTTTAAGAGTATCTAGAGAAGCATAGGTTGACCATTGAATTTCGTCATTCGACTCAGCAGTCTTCATTGATATATTAAACAGATGGTTGTTATGTACCTGTTCAGGTAACATTAAATCAAAATGTCTATTATCTTCTTCTATCAAAAACGATCCAGCTCGAAATGTAAGAGATCGACGACTTCGAGGCCACAATTGGCTCCAGAACTTTAAAGCTAGCTCTTCCAGTAAACTACTATCTAAATTTTCATGATTTTCATAAATAAAACTATCACTTTTTGTATTGCAATATGATCTTATTAAATCAGCATAAATCATCGTGCTTTCCTTTTCTTGATCAAATGCTTTGTAGTAGGGGGTATTTTGAAATAGCAAGATTGGAGCTTCAACGTGCTTCATGGTGCTATTTTCAGAAGGTGGAACAAAAAATGGGAGAAGAGATAAGCCACTAGTGATTCTGGCAATCTCAGTAAAGCCAATAATTAATGTGTGTGTCCAGACGCAGCCAGGTCTTTTTTGTCTGTGGTCTGGCCAAGTTTTTGCTAAAGCATATGCAGCGACTCCTTTTAGGGGATAGCCAGTTAATATTGAACGATGTAATGATTTATTGGCGCTTGGGTTATAGTCACTCATTGATAGCATTTGTATCTTGGTAAACTCTGGAAGATCTAAAGAGGAGGCAAGTAATTTGTGGCCTGCACTATACCCGTGCAGAGTCTGATGAATTTTAATCGGTTGTCTAAGATCGAAAGTCAAATTTCCTCCATAAGCCATTTTATAGGCTCAGTAATATCATTGCTAGTGTCGGTATCCGAAGCCACTATTATTCTTTCAGATGCATTCTCATGTTCAAGAAGTTGCGCTTTTTGCGTTTGCAAATCTCCTCCCTGTGCACTAATTCCAAAGGTTTTAAAACAAAAATACTCTGGATTAGCAGTTAAATATTGGTATAGTAATGGTAGATTTCCATTTAGCCAATTGGTAGGTAGCTTAAATTTGCATAATGGATCGTTATTCACTAAATCCCAGGCAGAAATTACGATCGCGATCCTTATTTTAGATTTTTTGAATTGCATAATAAACTGCAGTAATTCGACTAAAATGACTTGCGTTGGCGATTTTTCTGGATTCCATACTTTGATTGTAGGTTCTTCTGGGCTCTCTTCTGCTGGCAGCTCCTCATTAAATCTTTTTGAATATGCTCTTCTGACTACAGAAAGAAGTTCGGGTTTTTCTACGCTTGGATGTATGAACAATATATAATTACTAGATTCTTCTACAAGGCTTTTATATTTTCCTTGCCATTGTCTATGAAACCATTGATGAAAAAATGTTTCTCCAGCGAGATCAGGGATTAATATATCATACTCTTTTTCATTAGCTCTATCTTTTAAAGTTAATGGATTTTCATACCATCTTTTTGTGGGTGTTCTTGACAATTCCTTAAACTGTAGCCAGCTTCTTGAGATTTCCGTTAAATATGTGCTATTTTCGGGAAGAGCACTTATTGCTAAACTCGCCTTTGTTTTATTGTTTTTTAGGATATGCCATAAAGCAGCTAAAAAAGTAGATTTGCCAGAATTTACTAAGCCAAGGATCGCGATTTTTTTGCTTTTTTTCAAAGTACTCTCCTTACTTTCCGAGCACCAAAAGATAACCAGCCTCTAAGAGCAGAAATTTTGGGGTGATATGGTTCTATCTTTTCAACCGATTTAGATTGCTCCTTGCGGCTCCATAAAGAAATAAGATTTTCTAATCCAAAGCCGTCTTCGACTTCATTTACCCCTATTGACCTGGCGGCAGTTTTAACAAATGTTATATTGCTGCTACTTGTAAAATCATTTATACAAGCGATCAAGTCTTTATATAGAAATTCAATATATTCTCCTATTTTAGGATCTTTATCTATTGGAATTAGATCCCATTTAGTAATTATAAATTCAATCGGAGTTTCCTTTTTTAAATAGCCAATTTGGAAAAATACTCTAATAATATCTTTAGTATCGCTTAGCAATAAGTGTCTTTGGCTTTTGTCCATAATTTTCTCTCCATCTAGCAATAAAGAAAAATGATTAGCCTTTTCTACAATCATAAGAGATTTTGCATGTTCTAAATCGCTTATGGAGTTTATGAATAGCTCTCCGCTCAAATCACACAATAGAAGAGAGACTGGAGGATAAGAAACTTCTTTGTCTCTGATCTTTAGATGAAGGAATATTTCTGTAGATGTAAGTCGAGTGCGTGGAGTAGAAGGCTTTCCACCTTTTGAAGAAATCCGTGCATTAAAGCACCTTTCTTCAAAGGCTGGGAGAGTCAATGATCCTGCAAAGATAAAATTCTCAAATTTGCCATGCTGAAAGGCATCATTTAGGGAAGCCATTAGAGTTGTCTTGCCGCTTTCTGCATCTCCAGCAAATACAATTATCTTGCAATCCTCTGTTTTTAATAAATTTCTCACTTCATCATAGCTGAATGCTCTACCTTTATGTAAATCATATACAATTTCAGTATCAAAGGATAAATTTTCCAACTCTTCAATAGATAAACCTGTATCGTTGGTGTCGTCAAAGTCTTCCTCAACAATAAATGAACAATCCGTGATAGCTAACCCTTCTAGGCAGATTCCTTGTGTGTTAAACGTACAATCTTTTTGTTTGCATACAAGTCTTTCCATTATAACTTAGCCATTCTAAGAAGTAAAAACTCCAAGTAAAATTGATAGGACAATTCGGTGATGGGCATTTCAATATCGGGGGTGATTCTAATTTTTTCTATAACTGCTTTCACCCACTCACTACCAGTATCGCCTGCTTTTGTGATGGAATATAAACCTGGACATACATCTAGTAGATCGGATTGCTTTATGTCTCCTAATAGCTCCTCTTTCCATTGTTTATCTATGAAAGCAATTACTGCGGAAATCGAAGTATTTTGCTCATTGCCCCCGGGAAAAATACTAAGCAAGATTTGCTGGAGTATATAGTATGCTGCTGGAGAGCTTGGATAAATATCTACCATTTCTACTAACTCAAACGGTAGGTAAAGAACTGCCTCTTGTTTTGTAAGATTGTGAAATTCTTTGTCAATGCTGTATATTCTTCTGTTAATAATCCACCACATTATATTACTTTCCTCTTTGAAAACTTTGTGAAGATCTAGAATTTTTGGTAAGTGCTGACTCACGTTATTGATTTTATTAATTGCTGAAACTAAATTGCCTAGAGTTGAAGCATCACTGACGGATGTTGCTTTCTGCAGTGCTGTTAATTCTTTACTGATACTGTAGGCATCAATCTTAGGAATTTCACCAATTTCGCGTACTTCTCTGGAGCGTTCGCTTATATATTGCTCCGCATAATCCGTAAGTTGTTCTATAACTGGTCCATTGCGCTTTCTCCTGAATGATGCCGATAGAATAGCTGCAGCAGCAAATGAAGCCATAGAAGTTTTCTTTTCATCAAGTAGAGTTGCTAGTGTTGCACCAGCTAAAATATGCAACTCCTTATCATTGCCTTCCATGATGAAAGTAATATCGTGACTCTGAAAAATCTCCCTAAGTTTTGGTGAAAAACTTACTTCATTTGAGGGAAAACCAAATGCCAATTTTATTAGATCTATTATTTTATTTTTAGTAAGATTCTTTAGAACATCACTGATAGAATCGCTTCTATACGACACAATCTCTTTGCTTAGGGTGATTTCTGTCTTTTGGAGCCATGTTGTCAGGAGTCTGTGCATTTCAATTTTTCCTTTCGAAGGGGTTATCGTTTCCAAAATTATGAGGAGAGAGTTTGCTTAATTCCTCCCATATCTTATATAATCCTAAAGTTTTCTCGGCACGATTAAAGATTTCTAGCTTTAGATCGATCTCTGGTAAATTTGAATCTGTATCAAGAAGAAGTTTATGTTCCAAAGCAAAAGAAATCAAATTTATATAGGATAGTGACATGAACTGATAAACCAAGTCACGCTTTGGTTGCACCTCAATCACCTCCTCGCTAATTGCTTCACCCTGAAGAGGTAACTCAATAAAAGGAGTAGCAGCTTTCTCGGATTTAATTTTTGCCCTAGAGCGTAAGGGTTGAAGAGGAATCTTGAAGCTTCTATATTCTTTCCCCGCATTCGCGTGTTGGTAAACTGCCTGAAAACTTCGGTCCCTTTTATTCCATTGACGCTCCCAGACCTCGATCAGTAGATTGTGGTGATTTTCTGTAGACTCAATATCAATTCTTATAAGATTGTACCTAGGATCATAACTATCTTCGTTCCTGGATGGATGTAGAGCACCGGAGGCTAACCTAACACTTTTTCCGTTGATCAAATCTAGTCTAAGATCATGTTTATGGCCATATATCTGAATTGCGGAGCGGTTGATCAATAAATCTTCAATATTATCCCATTCATATATCCAATTGAATGGATGATGGCACATAAAAATGTAAATTACCCCATCTTCATTGGGAATCATAGCTTGAACTTCTCCAACAATCAATTTGTTGTCACCAGAATTGTCAAGATGGCTAGAAATTAGAGCGGAATTTGCACCTCTAATTCTCAATCGATATCCAGCGTTTAACTGGAAATCCTCGCTGTCCCAAAAAAGTTTGTTGGCTGTAGTGATGCACTCGTATTTTAAGGCAAACGAGTTGTACTCTCTTAAAGGGCTCAATAGCAATTCCGCATTTCTATCTCTAAGGAAACCTCTAAGCTTATCATCTAGCTTTTTGATATCGGTTCTGCACGTTAATCTCAGGCTGTTATGCAGATCTTGAAGCATTGGACTGTCTTGTATTGCTCTGCGGTTTATATCGTGGTTGCCTGGTACTACCCAAACCTTACTTTCCTCGCAACCTATGGTGTTACATAGTCTTTTTAGCCAATCTGATGCAATTTCATATTCTTTTTCGCTTCCAGAAAAAGCAATATCTCCACTTATTAGAACTCCATCGATATTTTCTATTTTATCTAGAAGGTTTTCGGCATCAATTAATAACTGCTGACGTAAATCACTGTCTAGATCATTATGCTCTCCCTCACTGTATGCTTTGAAGTGAATATCTGAGAGATGAAGGAATGTGAGTGGATGAGTTATTGTTTCCATCCTGAAATTATACACTGGCTCTCCTCAGTTGAGAATCTGGTACGTGCGCCCGCAGTTTGCATATACACTTCCTGAGAATCTGAATAAAAACTATGTTACACAATAATAGATTGAAATTTGTTGTCTCTAAAACAACAACAGATCTGCACCTTACTCTAGCCTTTAAAATTATTGATCATTGCATTTATTCCGAGAGAAACCCATGACGGCTTTGCCTCACAGGGCCGCAGAGTCGATGTGGCCCACCTCAAAAGTGATAGGGGCCTTCGTGTAATTGAGCCACACTTCCAAGCGCAGGTAATCCAAATTCACCTGTCCCTGCCTTGAGGGTGTTTCCAGAAAGCGAGCCAACACCCTGACTGAGTGGAAAATGGGCTTCATCAGCAGACAAAAATTCCATTTCAGAAATGTAGTAGGCTCCAGTCAACCTGGCTCGATTGGGGAACCAATCGTCCGCTGGTTCACCAGAGCTGCTTAAACCCGCTTCTGGCTATAAATAGTCTTCCAGAGCAAGGTGAACAGCTTCCAGCAGAGCTGTCTGATGCGCCAAGAGCTTTTCTCGGTTTTCTGGAGGCAACCCAGGTGAAAACATCAAAGCATCACCTGGATTCCAGGAGGGAGAGCTGATCCGGTAGAGATGCAATCGCTCAGCCATACTTCACAGTAAAGGACAACCGTCACAGAAAGCTCCAGGCCTTCTGCATACTTTCTGAACATGTCCTGGTACCCTTTACACTGGACCCGTGAACAATTGGAAGAACGCCGTTTGAACTTTGCCCTTTCCTCTGAGAAATCGTTGCAGCACTGCAAAATTGCGTGTGAGCACTATCGCATCAGTGTGACCACCTTCTACGCGTGGAATAGCTACTGACATTTACCCCTTACTGCCTACAAAAACGCTCTAGTTAGCAGAAGGCTCAGTGCTAATTGCATTATGCTTAATACATAAATACCCGTGAAGCAGGGACGAATTATGAGGAGTAGAAAAAAATGAGAGCCCCTTTCGGGGCCTCATGGTTTATACTACCTAGGATAGCTACTGACATTTCTAACTTACTACTGACATTTATCCCTTACCGCCTACAGAGTCACTGACTGAGGGCGTTGATGATGGAGAACATGGGAAGGAACATCCCTGCCACAATGCATCCGACGATGGCACCCAGCACCACAATCATGATGGGCTCAATGGCTGCAGTCAGGGAGTTGATTGCTTCTTCCACTTCCCGATCGTAATAGTCTGCAATTTTGTTGAGCATCTGGTCCAGAGCACCTGCTTCTTCACCGATGCTGATCATGGAAATCACCATGGGAGGGAAGACTGGAGAAGTGGCCAGAGCATTGGACATCGGATCCCCAGACATCACGCTGAGCTGCGCATTGGAAATGGCAGACTCCACAATGACATTGTTGGCGGTGCCTTTGGTGATGTCCAGAGACTCAATGATGTTGACCCCACTGGAAAGCAGCAATCCAAAGGTGCGGGAAAAGGTAGCGATGGTGGACCTCTGGGTGAGAGGACCAAAAACCGCCACCTTCAGTTTGAAGCCGTCAATGACCCAGCGGCCCTGTTTGGTCTGATAATAGGCCCTGAGTGCAAAAGTGACAGCAGCAACAATCAAAATCATCAGCCAAGTTTGATGTTGCAAGAAGTTGGAGATGGCCACAAGGGCTTTGGTCAAGGCGGGTTGTTCGGCGCCCAGTTGGTCCAAGATGCTGGCAAACTGGGGAACGATGGTGGTCATCAAAAAGTAAGTGATCGCAATGGCAAAAACCAGAACGATGGCAGGATAGGTCAAGGCATTTTTGATTTTGCCGCGCAACTCGAGTTCTTTCTCATAGAAACCACTGACCCGATCCAGCACCACTTCCAAGTTGCCTGAAACCTCCCCTGAACGGACCAGGTTGAGGAAAAGTCGGTTGAACACTTTGGGGTACTTGGCAAGGGCTTCAGAGAAAGAAAGACCGCTTTCCACTTCTGAACGCACTTTGCGAATGGTTTCCTGCATGCCTTTGTGTTCAGATTGTTTCTGCAAAATCACCAGAGCCTGAATCAGCGGTACACCGGCTTGAATCATGGTGGCCATCTGACGGGCAAAAATCGCCACTTCTTTGAGTCCTGCGGGTCGGTCGAGGCCAGGGATTTTGATGTCCTGATTCAAACCTGTGGCAGGTGCTTTGATGTCTACGATGAAGAAGCCACGTTGCCGGAGTGCATTGCGCACCTGGTCAATGGACTCTGCCTCGATGGTAGAGGTGATCACCTGACCATTGTTCGAGCGTACCTTATACTGAAAAGTCGGCATAATCTCAGTATGAATCACAGCACAGTCAATCATCAAGCATTTGTAACAGTTCAGTCCGGAGGTCTGGTGGCCATTCCCACCGAAACCGTCTGGGGGCTGGCCTGTGATCCGTTCAACGTTTCTGCTGTCCAGCGTTTTTACGCCGTCAAAGGCAGAGACCCATCCAAGCCTTCTCAGGTGCTGTGTGCTTCCCGTGAACTCGCCATGAAACTGGCTTTTCTGCCCGAGAACGAGCAACAGCAGTTTAGACAGCTCTGTGAGAAATTCGTTCCCGGCCCTCTGACGGTGGTGGTTCCTGCGGTGTCCTCCTTGCCCGATTGGGTTGCCCCCAAGGGCAAAGTGGGGGTCAGGGTGCCAGACCATCCTGTGACGCTGGCCTTCTTGGAACAATGTGGAGGATACCTGCTGGCCAGCTCCCTCAACCGCAGCGCAGAACCCCCTGCCCTGAGCCATGAACGGGCTTTGGAACTGAAAGAACTCTACGACGTGATTTTGCCCGGTGAAATCAGCAAAGGACAATCCAGCACCGTGTATGACTTCACAGAACACAAAATTCTCAGGGAAGGTCCCATCTCCCTTGCAGAAATTGAGGCTGTGCTCAATGCTTGATGTGATGGGTGCAGCCCTTCTGGCAGCAGGAAGACCCGTTTCCCCGCAAGAACTGTCCAGACTTCTGGGTTTGCCCGAAGAAGCCGTGCACAGGGGCATGCAGGAGTTGAACGGGACCTTGCGTCAAGTGGGTCTTGCCGTTGAAGCCGTGGCCGGAGGATATCGCCTGATTGTGGCTCCAGAGCTTGTCCCTGCCCTGGAGCCCCTGATGGCCCCTCCACCTCTTCCAGCGCTGTCTCAGGCGGCTCTGGAGGTGCTGGCCATTGTGGCCTACAAGCAACCCATCACCCGTGCCGACATTGAACTGATGCGCGGCAGTTCTGCCAGCAGTCTGATCACCTTGCAAGAGCGTGAACTGATCAAAGTGGTGGGTCGCAAGGATGTGATTGGTAAACCTCTGCTTTATGGCACCACCGAGAAATTCCTGCTGGAATTTGGCCTCAAAGACCTGTCTGAACTTCCTGCTCTGGAACTGGAAGGACTCACAGAATTTTTGCGGGGCTGAGACGCCCAGAGCCAATGGCCGAGCGCTGAGGGCAAACAAGGCTTTTGCCTTGTTCATCGATCCATGTCTTGGCAGTTTGCTTGACCAGCATTGGCATGTCTTGCAATGTCCTTCTGCCTTCTGTTTTTCTGGCCCTCGGCGCTCGGCCCTGTGCCCTCGGCATGTCGCAGATCCTTCTGACCCAATCTCTTCTGTACGTTCCCCTCATCGGGCAAAACACCAGTGGTATAGTGTTCCATTATGCTTACGGCCGCAGAAATCGCACAAAAAATTCGTGCTGGAGAGCTGAGCGCTGTCGAAGTGGCGCAACAGTCTTTGCAGACCATTCAACAGAAAGACCCCGAGGTTCAGGCCTTTTTGAGCGTCACCGAAGAACTTGCTCTGGAACGTGCAGCCCGCATTGATGAAGCGGTGCGTCTGGGAAGCCCTGTGGGGCCTCTGGCCGGTGTACCTGTGGCCATCAAAGACAACATGAACCTCAAGGGCACCCGCACCACTTGCGGGTCCAGAATTCTGGAAAATTACCTCAGCCCTTACTCTGCAACCGTGGTGGAGCGTTTGCTGGCCGCTGGGGCCATTCCTGTCGGCAAGGTCAACATGGATGAATTCGCCATGGGATCCAGCACAGAGAACAGCGCCATGAAGCGCACCGTGAACCCTTGGGACCATGACCGTGTGCCGGGTGGTTCTTCTGGCGGAAGTGCTGCTGCTGTGTCCGCAGGCATGACCCCCATTGCTCTGGGCAGCGACACCGGAGGAAGTGTGCGCCAACCCGGAGCCTTCACGGGTACCCTTGCTCTGAAACCCACCTATGGCCGCATGAGCCGCTATGGTCTGGTGGCTTTTGCCAGTTCACTGGACCAGATTGGACCGCTGGCCCTGTCCACCCGAGACCTCGCACTGGTCATGGATGCCACCAGTGGCCGTGATCCTCTGGACTCCACCAGCCTGGATGTCAAGCCGGATTTCGTGTCTGCACTGGGTCAGGACATCAAAGGCATGCGTTTTGCCTACATCAAAGAATCGCTGGGGGCAGGAAACACCCCCGGTGTGCAAGCCGCTCTGGAACGCACCCGAGAGGTTCTGGAAAGCCTCGGGGCCACCTTCAGCGAAGTGTCTTTGCCCACATTGGAATACGGCATTGCTGCCTATTACCTGATTTGCACCAGTGAAGCCTCGTCCAACCTCGCCCGTTATGACGGCATGGTTTATTCCAGCCGTGTGCAATCAGAAGAGTTCAACACCAGCATGAGCCAGACCCGAGGGGAGCACTTCGGCCATGAGGTCAAACGCCGCATCCTGATGGGCACTTACGCCCTGTCCAGTGGGTACTACGATGCCTTCTACTCCAAGGCCATGAAGGTCCGCAAGCTGATCGCTCAGGACTTCCAGCGTGCTTTCGAGCAGTTTGATGTGCTGGTGACCCCCACCAGCCCTTTCCCAGCGTTCAAATTTGGAGAGAAGTCCAGCGATCCGGTGGCGATGTACCAGAGCGATGTGGACACTGTCAGCATCAACCTTGCAGGGGTTCCAGCCATCAGTGTGCCAGCAGGCTTTGAGACCTTGGAAGGCAAGGACTTGCCCATCGGCATCCAGTTCATTGCGCCTGCACTCAAAGACGAGCGTCTGATCTCGGTGTCTGATGCCTTCGAGAAGGCCACCGAACGGGCTTACCTGAAGGTTGCACCTTAACTCCCCCTGTTTCTTGTTTCACTCGAAACTGTCCCCCTGATAAACAGGGGGACAGTTCTAAGTGTCAGTGGTGAGCAGGGGGTAAGACAGGAGGTAAGGGGTTAAGGTTCCAGATTGATGGAACTGATGCTGGCCAGACGCACAGCAATGTAAGGGGTGCCCTGAGATTTGCCATTCACCGTGGCGTTTTCGAGCACCAGCACATCGTAGGGGGAGAGTTCAAAACTTCCCAGTTGTGCTTTCAGGCTGGATTGCACGGTTTCGGGAAGCTCGTCAAATTGAACGCGGGTGCCTTCGAAAAGCTGGGCATCAGCAACAAATCTCACTTGGTCCATGGTGTTCAGCTTAGCACCTTGGGCATCAAACATGAGAGCAGCCACAATCGGCATGTTCATTTCTGTGCCCGGTCTGGTATTTTGGGGTCTGGAAATGGAGTGGGTGGGTTGAAGGTGTTGCGTTTGTTCTGGATTTCAAGGCCCGCCCTGTGGATCAACACGCTGGGTGTGGCCATCACGGCCCTGTGGCTCAGTGGGCACCTGTACACCACCCGTTGGGATTTCTGGATGGTGATGCTCTGGTTGACGTTGCCTTTCAACCTGCTGATTTATGGCATCAACGACATTTTTGATCAGGCAGAGGATGCCATCAATCCCAGAAAAGGGGGGCTTCAGGGGGCCAGAATTTACCCCGAGGATGTGAAGCTGATCCTCTGGGCCGTGGGCATTCTGAATGTGCCTTTTCTGGTGTACTTTGCCCTGAGCATCCCTTGGCAAGCTCTGGCGTGGATGCTGTTTTATGCCCTGATTTTTGTGGGTTATTCTGCGAAGCCTGTGCGTTTTAAGGCACGACCTTACTGGGACGCCCTGTCCAATGCCGCTTATGCTTTCCCAATGGCCTTTGTGCCCCTTTTGATGGGCTCTGACATCCCATGGTGGGCTTTTGTGGGCACCATGGCCTGGAGTGTCGGCAAGCAGGCTTTTGATGCCATTCAGGACATCCCCCACGACCACAAGGTGGGCATCGTGAACACCGCGGTCAAACTCGGGGTGCAGGGAACAATGGTCTGGAGTGCTTGCTGGTACACCGTGGCCTTGCTGTGTTTCGGGTTGGAAAGCGAGGTGGTGGCCGCAACGGTGGCTCTGGTCAATGGTCGTCTGCTGTACTTGCTCAGCCAGAAACCCACCCCAGAGCAGGCCCGCAAGCTGTATCCCAGCAGCATGCTCAGTCCGCTGTACATCGGTACGGTGGCCGGGGTGCTTCTGGTGGCTTCTCTGGTGCGTGGATGAAACACATTCTGGTTCTGGGTGGAGGCTTTGCCGGTTTGGCTTCTGCACTGCTGGCCGCCTCCAAAGGTTTTCAGGTCACCCTCTTTGAAGCCGAAACCTGTGGGGGCAAAAGTGCCCGCATTTCGCTTTCAGGCCAGAGGATCGACACAGGTCCTGCGGTCTGGAGCTTCCCTGCGGTCTGGGCGGAGGTGTTCAAGCGGGCAGGTTTGCCAGAGTGGGCAGAATTGCCTTACATCTCGCTGGAATCTCTGGGGGTGCATCATGGGCAGGGAACATTGGGTTTGCCTCCAGAGAGACCAGTGGAGGGCTGGGACAGGTACCAGAGCCGTGCAGCCAGATTGACCTCCATCCTTGAAAAACTGCTTTACACACCTCCTCAGCTTCATTCTGTGGCTTTTCAAAAGCTGGGCAGGGCATTGTTTGCAGAAATCGGTACCAGACCCACGGCAAGGGCTTACTTGAAATCCCTGGGTCTGGATCCTTTGCTGGAAGAGGCTCTGGCGGTGTATGCCCTCAATACGGGGGCTTCTCCAGAGGAAGCCAGTGCTTTGCATGCTTTGGTGCCTTATGCGATGCTGCAAGACCTGCGTGTGCCTGTGGGCGGTATCCATGAACTCATCTTGAGGCTCAAGAGGGCGTGTGAGCACCTCGGGGTGGAGATTCGAGAACACACGCCTGTTCTGAAAGTGCAAAAAGACCACATTGACACAGTGGTTGGAAGGTTCTCTGGTACGGTCATTTCCACGCTGGACTTTGAACGCCTGAAAGTCCTGATGGGCGAGAGGGTGCAGAAACCCGAGCGCCTCAGTTGCAGCGGCGTGGTGCTGTATGCCACCTTGAATCAGGCTCTGGATTTGCCGTTTCACAGCGTGCTTTTGCCAGAGAACACCGCTCAATTGGCCAAAGATGTGCAGCAGTTGCGCCCCAGTCCCTCGCCAATGGTGTTTGTGAACCATTACCGTGCCGGGCACATTTATCCAGAGAACACCTTGCCTGTGCTGTCTGTGGGGTTTACTGCACCTCCAGATGGCAGAGGGTACGATCTGGAGCATCCGTGGGTTCAGTCACAACTCGCTCGCATTGAGACGGTGCTAAAGGTTACAATAACTGAACATCTCCGGGATGTTGTCCTGCTGGACCCAGCAAAGCTGTCCAGGTGGGGAGCATGGGGAGGGGCCATCTACGGTAAACTGGGTGCTGCATGGCGCTCGGGGCCTTTTCATCAGCCCGGACATGCCTACAAAGGCATCTGGCTTGCCGGAACCAGTGTGCACCCCGGAGGTGGCATCCCTGCCACGCTGGGTGGTGCCCTCATCCTGCACCAGTTGATGTTTTGATCAGGAGGAATGTTCAAAATGCATTTGTTTTTGCTGGGAAACACCCCGGCCCTCGGTCTGGTGGTCACGGACCTGATGGCTCTGGCAGGCGAAAACCCCAGAGTGACGGTTTTGTGCGCTGGAGCCAAATGGCCCAAATATGCCCCCCAATACCTGCAGACTTTTCTGGAGGCAGGGGCTTCAGAAGTGCGTTTTGTGGGCGAAGAAGATGGGGTTCTGGACCTTCAAAAAGCCAGAGAAAACATCGAAGCTGCGTCTCTGTTGCTGGTCGCTGGAGGAGACACCTATCTGTACCAGCAACACTACGTGCTCTCCGAATTGTCGGATCTGATCCGGCAGAAAGTGCGCTCAGGGATACCCTATGCAGGGATCTCGGCTGGAGCCATTCTGGCCTGCCTGACCTGTGTGATTCCCGAAGAAGACCGCACCGCCCCCGAACAACCCCATTACCTGCCCGGTTTTGGTTTCATGACCACGGCTCTGGTGTTCCCCCATTTCACCGAATGGAATGGCCTTGCAGAACTGCAACAAGCCGCTTCTGAGCTGTACATTCAGGAGGCCTGGGGTCTGGATGAAAACTCCGCAGCACACTTCCACAACGGTGAACTGGTCCACACTTACGGCGAGTGGGTCTGGAAGGTCCCTCAGGAAGGTGAACCCGAGCGGATCAGTCTGGATGCCCCCATTTTGATTGGATGAAAGCTGGTGCTGTCAAAAAACACTGGCTTGATGGCCAGTGTTTTTGTTTTGGATGGTTTTGTTCAGTGCACGGTTCTGAGCACATCAAAAGACTTCAAGGCACCCGCATGGGTCACGATGAATTTCTCCAGAGCCAGCCACAATTCTTTGCGGTCCTGCACCCTGTGGGCCATCAAGTCACGCACGCTTTTGTGGTGCACCCGGTTCAGGAAGGCAGCCCCCTCCTGAGAAAGCCGCAAGCCTGCATTTTTGCTGGTGATCACGCCCCGCTCTGCATCGAAGAACACGCCTTCTGGATCTTCAGTGCGGTGGGCCAGACCCAGACTGCCCAGCAGTTTGAAGGCCATGATCAGAGCGACCCACTCGGGGTCTTCATGGGAATTGAGGCCCCTTAAGGCTCCGGCCAGCAGGTCATAAGTCTGGGGGATGTCCATCTCGCCTTCCACCAGATGGTCCACCAGTTCACACAAAAAACTCGCCAGAGGGTACACCTCGGGCTTGACCAGTTGGGAAAGCGCCCCTTCCAGTTTGACCTGGGTGAGCAAGCCCAGATCGTCTTGCTGGCGGTTGTACATCTGCACGGTGACATGCTGAAAAAGGTTCAGTTTCAAGGTGCTGGGTGAAGGTGCAGCTTTGCGGCTGACCCCTTTGAATTTGCCTCTGGGCGTGAGCAGAGAAACAATCATGTCTCCGCCCGGGGTGGTGCTGCGCCTCAGAATGATCCCCGAGATGTTCCTGTAACGTTCACGCATGGGTGGGGTTGTTTTCCTCTCTGGGAGATGAAACTCCAGCCTTCATTGTACCGTTTTTTGAGCCCTCCAATACCTGATTTTCTCACTTATTCGGCCCCCTCGGGTTTCTTATACTGAAAGGGTGCCAGACCACTCTGAACGCGACCTGCTTTTTGAACTCTTCCCGGAAACCGCCCGCAAGCTGTACCCGGAAGATGGCCCCTCCAACCCCACACTGGGCCTCTACGCTGTGGACGAGGGGAAACTGGCTCTGGTCTACGGGGACCGGTTGTTGGAACTGGAACCTCTGGAAAAACACACCAAACATTCGGTGATGTGCGACCTCTGCAACACCACCCTGAGCCGCTTTGATGCCATGTTTTATCGGGCCAGAATCGGTGCCGGGCTTTACCAGTACGTCAGCCTGTGTGAACACACCTCTGCTTGCGTCAAAAGAACCACCCGGGAGAAGTTGCAGCATCTGGTGGAGCGGTTGGGGTTGCTGGATTGAGGGTGCAGAGGGCCAAGGGCCGAGAGCCGAGGACATCAAAAAGCTGATGCAGAGGGCATGTACGTCAAATTTTTCCTTTAAGGGAAATGATGTTTGGGAGATCACCCCAAGGCTTTTTTGATCAGCCTGAGCCAAAGCTTTACAGCCTGGCTCTTGGCCCTCGGCTTTGAACCCAGAATTTCTTCGCTCGGCCAAAAATTCGTGTATTGTGTATTTGCAAAAACTGTGGCACAATGTCGGGCATCAATCTGAACCCCACTTTCGGAGGTAACGGTGAGCCGCGAAGTAAAACTCACTCAAGAAGGTTTTGAGCGCCTGAAAAGGACGCTGGAACAGGAACAAGAGCGCCTCGCAGAAGCCACTCGCATTCTCAGCGAGCAAATGGAAGCCGCCGATGACCTTGAAGACAACGGTCTTGAAGAAGCCAAACGCGAAAAGCTGAACATTGAAACCCGCATTGAAGAACTTGAGGACATGCTCGCCAGAGCAAAAATCATCTCGCCTGCAGACCTCAAAGAGGAAAGCGTCAACCTCGGCGCTTACGTGACCCTCGAAGACGAAAAGACCGGCAAGCAAATGAAAGTGCAACTGGTCAGTGCCTCCGAAGCCAAAGTGCTCGGGCAGAAAATCGTCTCCGAAGACAGCCCGGTGGGCACCCAGTTGATGGGCCGCAAAGCCGGTGACTCGTTCGTGGTCAACCTCGATGAAGGCAAACGGCAGTTGAAGTACAAAGTTGTTGGCATCGAGTACTGAAGAACATTCCCCCGCTGAAAGGCGGGGGTTTTTGCTGTAGAGGGCTTCGCCCTGCCGAGAGCCGAGGGCAAAAAAGGCTTTGGCTAAAGCATTCAGGGCGAGGCATGCCTCGCCCCTACAGATGCCCTTGACCAGTTCTCATACGTATTGCACGATGCTCTCGGCTCTCGGCTCTCGGCTCTCGGCTCTCGGCTCTCGGCTCTCGGCTCTCGGCTTCAGGCAAGCCCGCCGAGCCCTCATTTCAATGCTGCAAAACCACCACACCCACCCCACCAGAGCACCACACTTTGACCTCTTCTGAAATGGCTGTATTGCTCATGGTCCAGCCAGAGCCGCGTTCCACGTTTGCGTCCAGCAATTCCCATTTGACCCCACGCAAATTGAGGTGTTTGAGAGGTTCGATGGCCAGTACACTGACAGTCTGGTCTGTATGGGTGTGCAGGATCAGGGGATGGTGGGGATGCAGGGGATGCACACTTTCGTTACCGCTGTGCAGCATCAAATCCAAATGCGGATGACGGGTGCAGAGCAGCATCATGGCAAGGGCATGGTCGGTTCTGCCCCCCAGAGCCCCCCAGAAAATCACTTTCTGTGCTCCCTGTTCAATGGCGTATTCCAGCGCAATTTCCGAATCCAGTAGGTCTTTTTCTGTAGGGTAGGGGAGGCGTTTCAACTCCGGGTAAGCCTGCAAGGTGCCTTCAGGAGCAGAATCAAAATCTCCCAACCAGATGTCAGGTTTCAAACCCAGTGTCTGGACATGCCGGATGCCTCCATCGGCCACCACCACCAGATCTGGAGGGAAGGCTTCAAGCACCTCCTGCATGTGCTGAGTGGGGTGCAAATCACCGTTGATCAGGATGTGGCAAATCATTTTGCAAACCTCTGGATCTGGCTCTGGTCGATGCGGAGGGGCAGCCTCTGGTCTGGATGCACCTGCCACCTGAAGGCTTCACGTTCGCTGAAATGTATGGTGTACTGCTGGCCATCCAGTTCAATGCGTGCTGCAAACTCACGGCCCAGACGTTCCACAGAAAGCACTCGGGCATGGTCTTCTGGGGCATCCAGCAAAAACGCATGTTGTGGGATGAAGTGGTCTTCAAAAACATTGTCATGACCCAGAAACTCGGCCACCCATTTGCTTTCAGGATGCTGGTACAGGTCGGTTGGGCTTCCCACCTGCTCGATCTGACCAGAGCGCATCAGGACCACTCTGGAGGCCAGTTTGAAGGCTTCTTGCTGGTCGTGGGTCACCAGAAGGGTGCTGTTCTGGCTGTTTTGCAGGGTGTACAGCAGTTCGTTTTGCACCTCTTCGCGGAGTTGCTGGTCCAGATTGGAGAAAGGCTCATCCAGCAACAGCAAACGGGGACTTACGGCCAGAGCCCGCGCCACTGCCACACGCTGCTGCTGCCCTCCAGACAGTTCGGTGACTTTGCGGCGTTCCAGACCCTGCAAATTGACTTTTTCCAGCCATTCCAGAGCGGTTTTTTCGGCCTGTGTTTTGGGGATTTTGCGTTCGATCAGGCCAAACATCACGTTGCCCAGCACATTCAGGTGCGGAAACAGGGCGTAATCCTGAAACACCAGCGAAAACAGGCGTTTCTCTGGGGGCAGAAAGGTGATGTCTTCGTTGTCCCAGAGCACTTGCCCGCTGTCTGGCTTTTCCAGTCCGGCCAGAATGCGCAGCAAGGTGGATTTCCCACATCCTGAAGGTCCCAGCAGGGCAAGGGTTTCCCCTTGCTGCATCTGCAAGGTGATGTCCCGAAGGGCCTGCACTGTGCCGTAGGTTTTAGAAATGGCTTTGATGTTCAGCATCGTTCTCAAGGGCCCGGAAGGCCAGATAAGTGATTCCCAAAAGCATACTGGATAATGCCGCAGCCTGCCCCAGATTGACCGCTCCGGGTTTCCCGAGGGTCTGGTAAATCAGGGTGCTCAAGGTGGTCCACTCGGGACGCTGCAAAATCAGGGTGGCAGCAAATTCTCCAATGGCGCTGGCCAGAGCAAAAGCTGCCCCGGTCCGAATGCTTCCTCTCAGGAGGGGCAAAATCACCCGGATCCACATCCTGAAAGGGCTGGCACCAAGCACTCGGGCACTTTGCAACATGGCCGGGCTCAGGGTTCGTAAACCTGCCAGCATCGTGCGCGTCACAAAAGGATAGGCCAGCAAGGTGTAGGCCCCGATCAGGAGGGTCAGGCTTGCACTCAGGGTGGGGTAAGCGATCAGGTAACCCACACTGACACTCACCATTGAAACCAGAAAAGGCAGCAAGGTGAGGAGATCCATGGCTGGACTGGCCTTCCTGTGGGTCACAAGGGCTTGCAAGATGCCCAGCAGCAGGGCCAGCACAGTGGCAGCCCCAGAAAACCGCAAGGTGTTCCAGAGGGCTTGCAGGGTTTCTGGGGTCAAGATCCCCTGATAGAACTGCAAGGTGAAACCGTCCTGCCCCATCAGGCTTTTGACAAACACACTGACCAGAGGGGCCAGAGCGATGAGGGCCGTCAGACCCACCCAGAAGCCCACCTCTGCCCACTGCATTTTTTGAGGTACAGGCAAAACCCGGTTTTTGAATTCCCCTGTTGTGGACGTGCGTTTTTGCAGGCTGGTGTACACGAGAGCGGCCAGACCTGTGATCAGAAACTGGATCAGGACCAGAATCCCTGCTCTGGACAAATCCAATTGGTACAGGGTCAGGCTGTAGACCTCCACCTCAAGGGTGCTGAATTTTTGCCCACCCAGCAGCAACGCCAGTGAAAAACTGCTGAAGCAATACAAAAACACCAGACTGAATCCGCTGAGCAAGTGCGGCATCACCAGAGGCAAAGTGATTTTCCAGAGCACCCGCCATTTGTTTGCCCCCAGCACCCTTGCTGCCTGCACCGCATGCTCTGGAATCCGCATCAGGCCCGAGTACACAAAGCGTACAATCAGGGACTGGTTGTAAAACACATTCCCCAGAATCACCAGAAAAGCGGTGTCCTGCAAGTGAACTCCAGTGATGCCTCTGGCCCCCACCAGACTGAGAATCCCCATCGCTGCCACAATGCTGGGGGTCACCAGAGGAAGCATCAGTACCCTCAGAAGGCTCTTTTTGAGCGGAAAATCATACCTGGCAAGGGTGAGGGCAGCAGGCACACCCAACAGCACCGACAGACCGCTGGAATACACGGCCTGCTGCAAAGACCACCCGATCCGCTCCCAGTAGTATTTCTCAGAGAGCACGGATTGCAGTTGCAGCAAAAAACCCCCCTCTGCACCAGCCAGTAAGGCTCTGGCAAAGGGGTAAATCAGGAAAAAACCCAGAAACCCCAGAGGAATCAGGGCCAGTAGGAAGGTGTTCATGTCCTCCTCCCACCAGAGCAAAAGTCCCCCTGAAAGAGGAGGACTTGACCAGCAAGGGGCAATTTTACCCCTTCATCAAGGGGTCGCTTGCAAGCAAAGCGAGCAACGGGGGTTCTCATTTCAGGTCTTTGGGATCTGCCCCCCTGAGCACCACTTTGGCCCAGTTGTCCACCCATTTTTGTTGTCCAGAGGCAATTTCTTTGGGGGTCAGGCTCTTGTTGTACACCGGGGTTGCAGCATAACGGTACGTGGCGTCCAGTTTGATGCCCTGCACCACAGGGTAAACCCACATCTGGGTGGGAATGTCACTCTGGGCCTCTGGAGAGAGCAGGAAATCAATGAATTTCTTGGCCAGTTCGGTGTTCTTGCCCCCTTTGATCAGGGCGGCCCCTTCAATTTGCAAGAAGGTGCTGCCGGGCAAAAACAGGTTGGCGGTGGGGCTGCTCTTGGGTTTCTTCTCGGCGTAGAAGACTTCTGCAGCAGGAGAGGAGGAGTAACTGACCACGATGGGACGGCTTCCTCCGTTGCGGCTGAACTCGGTGTAGTAAGCCTCGTCCCAGCCACGGGTGATTTTCACCCCATTGTCGCGCAGGCCAGCCCAGAAGCTGTAAGCCCCTTGCTCCCCGAGTTCTTTGAGGGTGGCGAGGTAAAACGCCAAACCCGGACTGGAAGTGGCAGGATTTTGCACCACCAGCAGGTTCTTGTACTCGGGTTTCAGCAGGTCTTTGAGGGTTTTGGGCAGGGCCAGTTTGTTTTTCTGGAAGTAAGCCTTGTCGATGTTGAGGGCCACAAAACCATAATCGATGGGGTTGAAGCTGCCATTCAGCAGGTATTTTTTGGGCACATTCTTCAGTGCACCAGACTGGTAAGGGGCCAGAATGTCTGCATCCAGAGCTCTGGAGAGCAAGGTGTTGTCGATGCCGTACACCACATCCGCAATGGGTGCGTTTTTGGTGAGGATCAGTTTGGAGACCATCTCTCCGGCATCTCCAGCCTCGATGAATTGCAGTTTGACGTTGTTGTCCTGCTCAAATTTGGCCAGCAGTTTCTTGTCGAGGTTGAAAGAACCGTGGGTGACCACCCGCAATTCGGCAGCGTGGGCAGTGGACAGCAAAGCAACGGTGAACAGCATGGTTTTCTTCATGAAAAAGTCTCCTTTCGCGTCGAAAGGAGAGAATGCTCGGGACATCTGTGGGCACTCTCCCTCCGCTGGTACGAACCAGATCAGGTGATGGGGTATGATCTCAGCCCGGGCCTGTCTGAGATGACAGGCATTGAACCATCCTTTAGACATGGATGGGGGCACCCCCGGTGACGCAGTAGGCAGTATACCTCAGCGGGAAATGACACAATAGGATCAAGCTGAACAATTACAATAGGTGAAGTCCCGAGTGGCAACTTTTCCACCCTCTATTCCGTACTTGCATACAGGAGGAACCCATGAGCATTTTTGACCGTTTAAGCCGACTGATTCGCGCCAATGTCAACGACCTCATCTCCAAGGCCGAAGACCCTGAAAAAATCATTGAACAGAGCCTGATGGACATGCGCGACGCCTACGCGCAGGCCCGCAAAGAAGTTGCAGAAGCCATGGCACAGAGCGAAAAGCTCAAGCGGGAACAGACCCTCAACAAAAAACTCTCCGAAGAGTACATGGTGAAGGCCCAGGAAGCCCTCAAGCTCGGCAATGAAGCCCTTGCACGCGAAGCCCTCACCCGCAAAAAGAACAACGAGGACATCGCCAACGCCTACACCGCCCAGATCCAGCAGCAAGACAGCATCATTGAAGAGCTGAAAACCCAGCTTCGTGCTCTGGAAGCCAAAATCAGCGAAATGCAGGCCAAAAAAGAGCTGCTGCAAGCCCGTCAAAAAGGCGCAGAAGCTGCACAAACCTTGGAGCGCGTCTCTGGTTTTGACAAAGCCAAAGGTGCCATGGCCGCCTTCGATGAAATGGAACGCAAAGTGGCTGGCATGGAAGACAAAGCCAAAGCCATGTCCCAGCTTCGCAAAGAAGAAGACATCGATGCCCAGCTGAAAGACCTTGGCCGTGACAAAGAGATCGATGAGGAGCTTGAAGCCCTCAAACGCTCAATGGGCCAGTCTTAACACATTTTTCTTCTGACAAACCGGAAACCAACAATCCCCCGAGTCATCTCGGGGGATTTGTCAGGAGTGTGCGGAATTAAAAGTGCATGTGGTGTGCGCATCAGACAAAGCTTTTGGGTTGCCTTGGCCTTCGACCTTCTGCTCTTTCCCTTTAACGCCCTAGAGTCACAAAGTCACATGCTGTAGGATGATGCTCGTGATTTTGCGCCAGCTCACCACCCTCAACTACCGCAATTTGCAAGACCAGAGCATCTCCTTTCAGCAGGGCATCCACTCCATCTCTGGTCTGAACGGTCAGGGGAAAACCAATGTTCTGGAAGCCATTTATCTGGTCCTGACCGGGGTGGTGGACGCTTCGCGTTTGCAGCAACTGGTGCGCTTCGAAGAAACCGAGGCTTACGTCAAAGCCGCTCTGGAACGGGACGAAGGCCAGAGCATTGCAGAGGTGGGCATCGGTCGTGGGAAACGCCTGATGAAACTGGATGGTGTGCGGGTCAAAAGTGCAGAACTGCTGCGGGGTGGCGCAGTGTTCATTGCCCCTGAAGACAGCGAAATCGTGTTTGGCAGCCCTTCGGTGCGCAGAAAATTCATGGACGATTTGCTCTCCAGAATCAGTGCCAGGTACGCGCAGGCTCTGGATTTGTACCAGAAGAACCTCGCCCAGAGAAACGCAGCCCTGAAAAACGATGAACAGTGGGCCCTAGAGGTGTTTGACGCCAAACTCACCGAACTCGGGACGGTGGTGATGGATTTGCGCCAGAGGTCCATCCAGAAAATCCAGAGGTATGCCAGTGCAGCCCACGAGAAAATTGGGGGCAGAGGGGAACTCTCCATTTTCTTGCAGGAGACCACCTCCATTGAAGGCTATGCCAGAGATTTCCTCCTGAAGCGCTCAGAAGAATTTGCCCGCCAGAGCACAGTGATTGGACCCCACCGCGACGATCTGGTTTTGAATTTGCGTGGACAGCCTGCCTCGGATTACGCCAGCAGGGGAGAGGCCCGCACCATCGCTCTGGCCCTCAGGTACGCCGAGTACGAGTTGCTGTACGAGCGTTATCAGGAAAACCCCATCCTCCTGATCGATGACTTCAGTGCCGAACTCGATCCAGAGCGCAGAACCGCCCTGATCGAACTGGCAAAGCGCAGCCCTCAGGCCCTGATCACCGGCACGGAGCCCTTGCCTTACGCTGAACACCATTACCAGATGCAGGGAGGGACCCTTGAAAGAATTCAATGATCTGCTCTTCAGAATGATGCGCAGACAGGGAATTCAGGGTGGCGTGGAGCGTGCCCGTGCAGTGGCGGTCTGGCCTCAGGTGGTGGGTCCACAGCTCAGCAAGATGACCCGTGCCAGAGCAGTGCAGGACAAAGTTCTGGTTGTGGAGGTGCAGGATTCGGTGGTGGCCCATCACCTTTCCTTGCAGCGCAACAAATTCGTGCAAAAAATGGCCGAAGTGGTGGGACCGGGCAAAATCGAGGACATCAAATTTGTGGTGGGAACGGTGCACAACCAGACGGATGCTCCCAAACCACCTCCTCCACCCAAATTGACCTCCAGAGATCTGGAAACCGTGGAGCACCTGATCGAGGAGGTCCCTGAGCACTTCAGGGAAACGGCCCGCAAAGCTGCTGAGGCGGTGCTGCAATCCAAAAAAATCCGTTCCCAAAAAGGGTTCAAGCCCTGCCCTGCCTGCCGGAGCCTCACGGACCGGAATGGCTTGTGCTTGCCTTGCCGTGACCTGTCTCTGAGCACGCAGGTGCAGGCTGTGGCCAAGAAATTGCAAGCCAATCCAGACCTGCAATTTGAGCTTTCCCGCTTTCCTTTCCTCACCGAGGATGGCATGAAAGTGGCCGCTCATCTGGCTTTCGAGGAGGTCAAAAAACAGCTCAGCGATGTGCTGCTGGAGTTCATCCAGTCTAAAGGTGAATCCACCCTGCAAAAAATGCTTCAGGAACGGGCTTATGCCATGCTGGCTCTTGAATACGCTCAGCCTGTGGAAAGCATCAACCGCAAATGGTGGAAGAAGCTTCCTGATGCCGTGCAGCATGCTTTGAAGGTGGAAACGCATTTTTAGCCGAGGGCCCAGAGCCCAGAGCCGAGGGCAAAAGAAAGTTTTGGCCAGGGCATTCAGGGCAAGGCGCACCGTCTTGTGCAAAACAAGGGACTGCCATTTGCTCCCTCTGACCACTCGAACCTACAGACATGCGACTTGACGATTGTTGTTGTGTGAAGCAACATGCCCTGTGCCCTCGGCTCTGTGCCCTCGGCGGGGCAAAGCCCCTTCTGTTAAATTGTTCCCATGACCCAGAGCGAACACCAGCAGCAGGCCCCCAGAGTGGTGCGGGTGGCTGTGATCACCATTTCCGACACGCGCACCCTTGAAAACGACCACAGTGGAAACCATCTGGTCGCTGAAATCGAAAAGCAGGGGCATCAGGTGGTGGGACGCACCATCGTCAAAGATGAGAAAGACCAGATTCAGGCAGCCTTTGAGCGGTTCATGCCCGAGGCGCAAGTGATCATCAGCTCGGGTGGGACGGGGATCACCGGGCGGGATGTGACCATTCCGGTGGTGGAAAGCTTGATTGACAAGCCCATGCCGGGTTTTGGTGAGCTGTTCAGGATGCTGTCTTACCAGCAGGTCAAAGGGGCTGCGATGCTGTCCAGAGCGGTGGGCGGTCTGGCAGGCAAAACCTTGCTTTTCGCTTTGCCGGGCAGTTTGAATGCCGTGCAAACTGGATGGGAAGGCCTTTTGAGAGATGAACTGGCCCATCTGGCTTACGAAGTGGTGCGTTGATTTCGAATTCTTGAGTGGCATCCAGTATCATGCGCCTTGTGAACCCATCAACCACAATGAAAACCATTCAAAACATGGATCTGGGCAATGGATACCGCATTCAGGAAATTTCCCATCAGGTGTATCTGGATGTCTGCGCCAGAATTGAAGACCGGATTTTTGGCGAGTATTTTGCTTTTCGCTGGGACACAGCCAGAACGCCAGAGCAGCAAGCAAGGGTGCAGCAACTGGGCCAGATGCCTGTGGGCATTCAGGTGTGTCTGGGCTTGTTCTTTGAAGATGAGCTGGTGGGCTGGCACTTTGCCCAGCAACTGGACAGGCAGACCATCGTGATGAAAGACACCGGTTGGCTTCCCGAGCACCAGAACAAGGGCCTGTACAAAAAACTCCTTCCAGAGCTTCTGAAACTGTTTGAAGCTCTGGGATTTGAGTTGGTGATCAGTCACCACCGCATGACCAACAATCAGGTGATCATTCCCAAACTCAAAGCGGGTTTTTTCATCAATGGCATGCGGGTGGACCATTACGGCAGCAACGTGGAACTGATTTATGCTTTCAACCCCGATTACCGCGAAGCCCTGCATGCCAGAAGTGGGTACCGCACCCCTCAGGGTCGGACGGCGGAACTGCTCGGGCTGTAAGGCTCTACTCCAAGTCGCTGTTTGGGCAATGCAAACAGACAAAGCCCTCAGCGGTCAGCCGTCAGCCAGAAGGGAAGTCTTCATCTAACCCTTTGGGCTTGCAAAACCCACTTGGGTTTTGACTTTTGGTCTTGCTGCTCCCTACAGCAAAAGCCTCTGAATGGGCTTTTCGCTGAACGCTTTTTCAGTGGATGGGCCAAACCTCAGACTTTGCGCTTACCCGGTCGGGCTGTAAGGGATGTTTCTTTTTTGTAAAATTTCAGTTATTCTGTTGTGTGCATAACGGAGGAATTTGAACATGACCATCAACCAGCATCTGACCACCTTTGGAGGCTTTCAGGTTCGCAGTTGGGAACCCGGAAAACCCCTCAACCATCTGGACACGGCCATTTACAGAATTTCTGTGGAGTACGACGATGAAACCTCCTGGCCCGAGAAGTTTCAGGCTTACCTGAACACCGAAGGTGCTGCCCAGTCCAGAGGTCTGGTGGTGGGCATGTGGGGCACCGACAGCGAAGAAAGCGCCGACGATGCCATGAGCGCTCTGCTGTCTGCCAAAGATCAGTTGCCTTTGCTGGAAGCCATCTTCTTTGGCGACATCATCTCCGAAGAGAATGAAATCTCATGGATTTACAACACCGATCATGGCCCTCTGTTTCAGGCTTATCCTGATCTCAAGCACTACGGAGCACGCGGAGGGAACGGCCTGAGGTTCTCTGGACTTTCTGCCCCCAAACTCCAGACCTTGCTGGTGCAAACTGGGGCTCTGGATGTGGAAACCCTGCGTGACATTCTGGGTGCAAATCTCCCAGAGCTCAATCACCTTGAACTGTATTTTGGCTCGGAAAACTATGGGGCCAACATCGAAATTGCCGACCTTACCCCACTCTTTGAAGGGTCGCTCTTTCCCAAACTGACTTACCTTGGTCTGAAAAACGCCGAAAATCAGGACGAAATCGCGCAGGTGGTGGTCAATTCACCGATTCTGGCCCGTCTGGAAGTGCTGGACCTGTCTCTGGGCATCCTCTCCGATGAAGGCGGGCAGGCTTTGCTGGCCAGTGCGGACCGTCTGGCCCACTTGAAAAAGCTGGACCTGCACCACCACTTCATGACCGACAGCATGCAAGAACAACTGCAAAATCTGGCCCCAGAGGTGGACCTCAGCGACGCCGAGGACCCCGAAGACGACTGGCGTTTTGTGAGCATCAGCGAATAAACCATGTTGCTTCCCCGTCCCGTGCTGATTGTTGCACCTCCTGAAAGCAGACGGGTTCGGGCGTTTCAGGCCACCCTGCATCAACTGGGTTGGCCTGAAGCCCGTGTGGTGTCTTATCAGGATGTGCTTCAGGAAAAAGTGGATTTTGCAGCTCTGGTCACCCCAGAGACCCTTGTCCGCATTGAGTCTCCCGGTGAATCCCTGCAAACCGAACGGGATCTGCTCAGGTTGGGCCTTGAAGGTCTGGAAACAGGCATCAACCCGGATTCCATTGCACTGGAAGAAGGCCAGATCATGCCCTCTGGACCGTGGCATGACGGACTCAAAAGGTTTTTTGAGGTGCTGGAAACCCAACTGCAAGCTTGTCCTGCACACCAGAGAACCCTCGATTTTCAGGAGGCCCTGCAACTTTTCGACAAGCGCATCACCTCCAGAAAGTGGCAGGAGGCTGGGGTTTCTGTTCCTGCCCCCCTCAGGGAACCTCAAAATTTCGAAGATTTGCTGTCTGAAATGCAGAGCAACAACCTGCAACGGGTGTTTGTGAAACTGGCCCACGGCAGCAGTGCGAGTGGAGCTCTGGCTTTGCATGTCTCTGGACGCAAAATCCGGGCCATCACCACCGTCAGGAGGGAAGGGGAGAGGCTTTTCAATTCCCGTCAGTTGCTTCACCTCTCAGACCGCTCTGAGATTGCCCAGACAGTGAACCTGTTGTGCCAGCATCCCTTGCAGGTCGAAGCGTGGATTCCCAAAGCCACCTTTCAGGGCAAGACCATCGACCTGAGGGTGGTGGTGGTGGGTGGAGTGCCCATGCACGCTCTGGTTCGACTCGGGCAGGGGGCCATGACCAATTTGCACCTCGGGAATTCCAGAGGGGACATGGACGCCCTGAAAGCCCATCTGGGCGAACACTGGGACGGCATCGAGGCCAGTTGCCAGAGGGCCATGCAGGTTTTTCCCAGATCGCTTTATGCGGGTCTGGATGTGTTGATTCGCCCCAACCTGAGCAAGCACCACTTGCTGGAGGCCAACACGTTCGGGGATTACCACCGCAACGTCTTTTACCAAGGCATGGACACATTCACGGCCCAACTCTGGACCCTGCAAGAGAGGCGCACATGCTGAACTTCAAAGCCCTGATCGGCACCCATGACGTGTACCTGATCACCCTCGACAGTTTGCGGTTCGATGTGGCGCAGGAAACCCCGCTGTTTGGCCTTCGCAAGCATTTTGCTGCATGGGAAAAACGGCACAGTCCGGCCAGTTTCACTTATGCTGCCCACCACGCCTTTTTCGCAGGCTTCCTGCCCACCCCTGCCACACCCGGACGCCACCCGAGGCCTTTTGCTGCACAGTTTCAGGGCTCTGAGACCACCCATCCGCACACGTTTGTCTTTGAAGAAGCAACCCTGCCCGCAGCTCTGGCGGCCAGAGGCTACTGCACGGTGTGCATCGGAGGGGTGGGCTTCTTCAACCAGCAAACCGCTCTGGGAAAGGTGTTTCCTGACATGTTCCAGCACAGTTTCTGGACCAGAGACATGGGGGTGACGAGTCGGCATTCCCCAAGGGCACAGGTCAAAAAGGCCCTTGAGGTGCTGGATGGGTTTCCTGCCACACAACGGATGTTTCTGTTCATGAACTTTTCGGCCACCCACAAACCCACCCACATCTTTCACCCCGACCACCGGACAGATTCCATCGAGACCCAGAAAAGTGCCTTGGAAGCCATCGAGCCCCATCTGATGCAGCTTTTCGAACATCAGGAAAAACGGGGTCCGGCTCTGGTGATCATCACTTCCGACCACGGTGAAGCGTTTGGAGAAGACGGATTTCATGGACACCGCCTCGGGCATGAAACGGTCTGGACCGTGCCTTATGCCGAATTCCTGCTTGGAGAGCCCTTGTGAACTTGAAAAACCTGCTAGACAACAAAAATCCTTATCTGGGCTATACCTATGCGTATCCGCACAAAACCGCTTACCGTGCTCTTGATCCCTTGTCCCTTCAAGAGGTGTGGTCTCTTCAGGACCAGAGCCAGCTTTTTCTGTACCTGCACATTCCTTTTTGTGAAATGCGCTGTGGTTTTTGCAACCTGTTCACCACGGTCAATGCGCCCAAACCTCTGGAAAAGGCCTATCTGGACACCCTCGAATTGCAAGCCAGAATCACCAGAGAGGCCCTTCCAGAGGCAAAGTTTTCGCGGTTTGCTCTGGGCGGAGGCACCCCCACTTATCTGGAGCCTCAGGATCTGGAAAGGCTGTTTGGGATTGCGCACATCTTTGGTCTGGACCTGCCCAAGGTGCCCACCAGCATTGAAACCAGTCCAGCCACAGTCACACCTGACCGTTTGAAGGTGCTGTCTGACCACCATGTGAACCGGATCAGCATGGGGGTCCAGAGTTTCATCGAGCAGGAGGTCAAATCGGTGGGGCGCAGTCAGGACAACCGGACGGTGCATCAGGCCCTCGGGCACATCCGGGAGGCGGGCATTCCGGTGCTGAACCTCGACCTGATTTATGGCCTGTCCCACCAGACCCCGGAAAGCTGGCTTCATTCCCTGAAAACCACTCTGGAATACAGCCCAGAGGAGGTTTTTCTCTATCCGCTCTATGTGCGCCCCCTGACGGGCATTGGTCGTGCTGGACGCACATGGGAAGACGAGCGTTTGGAACTCTACCGCATTGGACGGGATTTCTTGCGCTCGAATGGCTACGAGCAGGTCAGCATGCGTTTTTTCAGAAAGCCTGTGCAGAACACAGAAGGTCCGGTTTACTGTTGTCAGGAGGATGGGATGGTCGGGCTCGGGTGTGGGGCACGTTCCTATACCGCTCAGGTGCATTACTCCAGCGAATATGCAGTGGGCCAGAGTGGGGTCAGGGAAATCCTCTGGGATTACGTTCAGCGTGATGCAGGCTCTTTTCAAAACATCCAGTACGGCATCCTGCTGGATCAGGACACCCGCCAGAGGCGCTTCATTTTGCAGTCGATTCTGCATGCCTCTGGCCTGCGGAAAAGCCAGTACCACAGGCAATTTGGCACAGACTTCCTGCAAGCCTATCCCCAGTTGCAAGAACTGCTGGATCTCGGACTCGCGCAGGAGGATGGAGACCTCTGGACCCTCACCGATGGAGGGTTTGAACAGTCCGACCTGATTGGCCCATGGCTTTATGCCGACCACATCCGCAAGGAGATGGAAACTTATGCTTTGCGCTGACCTGCTTGAACGTCTAAAGGTGCGGGCTCTGGACCCCAAGTCCGCCACCGACCAGCACCTTGATGAAGGCTGGGATCCACCGTTCAGCCATGTGGCGAGCCCTCCTGTCACACCAGAGCGGTTTGCAGAACTGGAAAGGGAACTCGGATTTGCTTTGCCAGAGGCGTTCCAGCAAGTGTACACACAGGTGGGCGATGGGAATTTTGGACCGGGTTATGGGTTGCTGCCCCTCAAGGACCACAGGTACACCTCCACCTCTGAAAACGTGGTGGTTTTGCACGAGCAGATGACCGAACACGATTGGTCCGAGCACCTTCTGTTGTTTTGCTACTGGGGTTGCGACATTTACTCGGTGCTGAACGTGAACACCGGACAGGTCGGCATTCTGGGCCTCGACACTTGCGAAGAGGGAACCCCTCCAGAAGAGGTGGTCCTCTGGCAAACCGAATCTTTGCAGGAATGGCTGGAAAACTGGCTGGAGGGCAAAGACCTGTTCTTTGATCTGGACGAACCATGAAATTGTCGGTGCTGTACAGAGGGGCTCTGGAAACCTGCAACTACGATTGCAGTTACTGCCCTTTTGCCAAACGAACCGAAACCCCAGAGAAACGCTTGCAGGACACAGAAAGTTTGCAGAAATTCTTAAACTGGGTCAAGCAAGAAACGGCTGTGCAATTCAGCATTTTTTTCACCCCTTGGGGAGAAGCCCTGCCCATTGCGCGTTACCAGAGGGCCATCACCGAACTGTCCCACTTGCCCCATGTGGAAAAAGTGGCGATGCAAACCAACCTGAGCGCCAGACTGGATTTCTTGCAAGATGCAGACCGCTCCAGAGTGGCCCTCTGGTGCACTTACCATCCTTCGCAGGTGTCCAGAGCAAGGTTTGTGCAGCAGTGCCAGACGCTGTTGGAGCAAGAGGTGCGTTTCAGCGTGGGGGTGGTTGGAAAACCTTCCCACTTTGAAGAAATCCAGAGGCTCAGACAGGATTTGCCAGAGCAGGTGTACCTCTGGGTGAATGCTTACCAGAGGGGAGCACAAATTTACCCTTATTCGCCAGAGCAAAGGGAATTCCTGAAAGCATTGGACCCTTTTTTTGAGCACAACACAGTGCGGTATGCGAGCCGGGGCAAAGCCTGTTTCGCTGGAGAAACAGTCATCACCATTGATGAGCACGGAGACATCCGCAGGTGCCATTTTGTGGATCAGGTGCTCGGGAACATCCATGATCCTGATTGGAAATCTGCTTTGCAGCCCAGACTTTGCAGCAGGGGTTTTTGCGATTGCCACATTGGCTACGTGCACCTCAAGGAACTGGAACTGTATTCGGTGTATCAGGATGGCGTGCTGGAAAGAATTCCTGTTTTGTGAAGGCAGGGAGCAAAAAAAGAAGGCGAGAAAACCTCGCCTTCTTTTTTTGCCATGCTCAGGTTTCCATGACCGGTTGATACAGGGTGGGATCATCAAATCCGGCCAGCCAAGCCGCAGCCTGATGGGCGGTCTGCATGGTGGGAGGCACCCGGATCACGTAATTGCGATCTGTGGAAGGGCAGATCACCCAGAGGGCCACCAGATCCTCGTCGTCTTGCATGGGGACTTTCAGCAGTTTTCGGGGACCGCCGGTGTCCCGGTCTTCATCCAGAATCTGGGCATGCACTTCTGAAAGGAACTTCTCGTAGCCCATGCGTTCCAGTTTGACGCGCCTCAGTTCGGCGTTGGGGGTCTCCAGCACCTCTTGCCCGGTGATGCTTTCTGGATCGAAAGCCACTCTGGCCTCAATGGCGACCCCTTTCCAGCGCAAAGGCACCTGACTGTGGTGGGGCAGGGAAGTGATTCCGCTGTCTGCAAGGTCCAGCCATCCACTGATCTTCAGGGTTTCAGGCAAGGCATTCAGGCTTTCACAGCCCCTCAGGTCAAGCCGTGCCACCCTGGTCAGCCATGCAGGCAGGTGGGTGAGGCGTCTGCACCCTGTGAGCACCACATGCCCCCCGAGCACCCTTGCAGATTCAGGGAGGCTTTCCAGCAGGCTGCATCCGCTGACATCCAGAAAGAACACCTCCAGCTTTTCTGGAAGGCTTTGCAGGCGCACACAGTCCCTGAGGACCAGAGACCCCACTTTCAAACCCTCTGGCAGGCTGTGCAGGTTGGTGCATCCTTCCAGATCCAGTTTGATTTGCACCTGCAGGCTTGCAGGGAGGTGGGTCAGGTGGGTGTGGCTTGCCAGCAAGGTTTTGACCTTCAGGCCCTCTGGCAGGCTGTGGAGGTTCTGGCATTCCTGCACCAGCAGGGTATCGCAAGTCAGGTCAATGGGAAGGGTTTTCAGGTGTTTGTTGCCCTTGAAATCCAGTGTTCCATGCACGACCATGCCCTCTGGGGCTTTGCCAGACAGAATCAGGGATTGTGCTTCTTGAGCCGAAACCCGCATCAGTCGCGGACCCTCACGATGGCTTTGGGGGTGTACTCGCGCTGCATCCAGCTTTTGTAAAAGCCTCTGGGCAAGGGGATGGTGTGGTGTTCCTCGTGGATCAGGTGGGCCACATCTGTTTTGACTTCAATGTAAATTTCGCCGTTCAGTTGCCAGAGCTGGACCGTTTCAGGGTCCTGAATGCGGTGGCTGTGCCCGGTCAGTTCACCACGGGCCAGAATGGTGCCGGGGCGCTCTGTGGCTTGCTCGGGCAGTTTGGGGATGAGGTGGACCAATACATCTCCGTGACGGTAAAGCATGAAAACCTCCGAAAAATCAAATCTTTATTTAGTATATAACAGAATTGGCTGGGTTGCCAGCATGGAACGTTGCAACAGGCAGAGGTGCAAGACACAGTTTTTGCTTCTCCAACACACCTTTTGGGCCTCAGATTCTTTATGATGGCTGTATGTTGCAAAGGTGGAAAGGTTTGCTGGTTTTGTTGGCGTTTTCTCTGGGCTCAGCCTCAGCCCAACTGGTTCTGACGTTTGACAAAGGGGCCACCAAAGACCACCAGAGCGTTGCACAGGTGCTCAGCAAAAGCCAGTACCTGAAAGACACCGCAAAGTTTTTCAACGATCGAATCAAATTTCCCAGAAAGCTGCCCATCCGTTTTCTGACCTGCAAAGAAGACAATGCTTTTTACGACCCTGATCTGCGTGAAATCCAGATGTGCTACGAACTGATTGAAGGGTACAGCAAACTGGAAGACACTTCAGACCGCGAAGACAAGTACCTGAATGCCACAGTTTTCACCCTGCTGCACGAACTGGGACATGGCCTGATTGATCAACTCAGGCTTCCAGCCACAGGTCGCGAAGAAGATGCTGTAGACCAGTTTGCCACGCTGGCTTTGCTGGCTCTGGAAGATGAACAGGCCATTTTTTCAGGCATTGGTCAGTTTTTGTCTGACGCAGAGCAGGAAGCCGAAGACGAACTGGACTACTCTGGCGCGCACTCTTTCAGCATGCAGCGGATGTATGCCATGACCTGTCTGGTGTATGGCAGCAACACCCGCCGTTTCAAGACACTGCCCAAAGAATATGACCTTCCCAGAGAGCGTTCTGAAGAATGCAAGGAAGAGCATGACGATGCCCAGTACGCCTGGAACACCATCCTCAAACCCCACCTGAAAAACCCCTCCAAAAAGATTTTTTAGGTTGAACAAGGTCCACTTTTTGCTTCTCATCTGAGTGCTTTTTGATGTTCTGATCGATGTTTTTCCATGATAAATTGATCATCCAAAAGCAATGATTCTCATGCCCACAGATGCTACAATGTTCAAGTTGCCCGGGATGTGGGCCATCCCAGAGGGCTTTCCAACCTCAACCCAAGCAGAACCAGCACCCCGAGATTCGATGTTCACTCTGGTTCTGTCTTTCTGAACTCTCCGAAACACTGGACGCCAGACCATTCAAGACAGGTGGTTCAATCCTGCCTGTGTCAAGTCAAGGAGAAAACATGTCTTTCAATCCCCAATGGAACACACAGGAGCATCTCGATGCTGTGATGCAACTGCTGGAACGTCAGGAATCCGCCACCACCGAAGAGATCCGCAAAGTGCTGGGCTGCCCTGCAGTGGCCGCACACGGGGTCATGGAAGAACTCATTGCGCAGGGCTTTGTGCAAACCGCAGGCAAAACCAGTTCCGTGCGGTACATGAAACGGGCTTTTGACCATGACATGGACCTCGTGCGAGAAGAGTGGTTCGAGATGCTCAAAAACTGGTTTGCCGGGGGCAAATCCGAAAGCCATTTCAGTGTGGCTTCTCAATTGAACCTGCCTCCCAGAGAAGTCAAAGCCACCCTGGAAGAGATGCGCAGACAGGGAATGCTGTTCGGAAAATTCGTGGGCAGCATGTGCATTTACGCATTGCGTGAACGCGGAACCACCCGTCAGGTCTCGGGAATCGAACTGGAAAACATGACCAGCACCACCAGAAAAAAGCGCAATGAGGCGATGCAGTCTCCATCCACCCGACCCGCCATGCCCAGAGGACTCAGAAACTGAGTTCTCTTTTTTGGATCCATTTGCAGCACATTTGACCGAAGTGTGCTGCTTTTCTTTTTACCCTGAAAGGCAGGCCAGATGTCTTTTCGTTTTGCAGGTGCCTCTCAGGAGGACAAAATGCACACCCCATCCCATGCACAGGTTCAAGAAGGCCAGATCAATGGCATTCCTGTGTTCGGTCAAATCAAAATGCTGGGTGCTCCCGGCAAAGTCACCGCCATTTATGGTGACATCCACACCCTTTCTGAAGCCGATCGGACAAAATTGCTGGCTCTGGATCACCTGACCTTTGAAGGCATGTGTTGTGATGGGGAAGGCCAGATGCAGAACATTGTCCTGCCGATCCAGTGGGCCAGCGTTCAGCAGGAAATGTTGTCTTTTTGTGGTCTGGTGCACAGCGAAGAACGCTGGATTCTGCAACATCTCGGGCGTTGAACACCAGAGGCCAGCTCTGCGAAATGGCCTATTTCGCAATTTCCCGAAATATGTGCTACCATAATTTCGTTGATTCGCTAATTAGCGAAATACCGAAAAAGGAGACACCCATGACCCGAGCCATCCTGATGACCCTTGCCCTGACCAGCACTGCTTTCGCCGCCACCGAAAACCTGACCCTTGCTGCACCCACGGCAACCCTCAAAGGCACCTTGCTTCTGCCAGAAGGCCAAGGCCCTTTCCCTGTGGCCCTGATCATTGCAGGCTCTGGACCCACCGACCGGGATGGGAACAACCCTCTGGCTGGAAAAAACAACAGTCTGAAAATGCTTGCGGAAGGACTTGCAGAAAAAGGCATTGCCTCTTTGCGCTACGACAAACGGGGCATCGGAGAGAGTGCCATTCCCAACCTCAAAGAAGAAGACCAGAGCTTCGATGACTTTGTGCAGGATGCCAGCAACTGGCTGGACCTCCTCAAAAAAGACCAGAGGTTCAACCGGCATTTCATCCTCGGGCACAGCGAAGGGGCTTTAATCGGTCTGGCTGTGGCCAAACAGAACCCGGTGGACCGTTATGTTTCGATTGCTGGAACAGGCATCAACGCTGCAGACCTCCTCCTGCAACAGCTCAAACCCCAACTGCCCGAGCCTCTGTTTCAGAAGAGTGCAGACCTGATTGACCTTCTGAAAGCAGGGAAGACCGGACCGGTGCCTGATCCTGCTCTGGCCGCCCTGTTCCGCCCCTCGGTTCAGCCGTACCTGATTTCATGGTTCAAGTACGATCCTGCACAACTTCTTGCAGGGCTGAGAACCCCCACCCTGATTGTGCAGGGGGACCGTGACCTGCAAGTGGGGGTTCAGAATGCCGAAATCCTTCAAAAGGCCAAACCCGATGCACAGGTCCTGATGGTGCCCACCATGAACCACGTTCTGAAATCTGCCCCTCAGGATCCACAGGGCAACCTTGCCACTTACAGCAATCCAGACCTTCCTCTGGCCGATGGTTTGCTGCAGGGTATCGTAGAATTCTTGAAGTGAGGGATTTTTTGGGTGCTGGAGGCCCTGCCCTCTGGCACCCAACCCCCAAAGATGCTTTTCAATCCCGTGATGCCGTGGTGACCCATGAATGAAGTCTTCAAAGCCCTGTCTGACCCCACCCGCCGGGAAATCCTGCGGGTCCTGCGCGACAGTCCCAAAACCGCTGGTGAGCTGGCCGAACTTTTTCCTCTGGCCAAAAGCACCCTTTCCGGGCACTTCAATGTGCTGAAAGCCGCCGGACTGGTTCGCACAGAAAAAGAAGGCACCACCATCACCTATCACCTGAACGCCACCGTGATGCAAGATGCGCTGACACACATCATGGGCTTCTTCAAAGTGGGAGACGGTTTATGAACAACCTCAAAGCAGATCTCTGGGCCTGGCTGATTTTTGTGCTGGTGTGGGGTTACATCGTTTACAACTTCAACGCCCTGCCAGAGCGGGTCCCGGTCCATTTCAACATCCAAGGTGAGCCCGACCGGTTTGGTCATCCCTCCGAAGTGTTCATCTCTCTGGTGACCATGCTGCCCTATTTCTTCCTGCTGTTTTTGAACCCGGCCAACATGGGCATCAAAGGAGAACAGAACCAGCAGAACTTTGCCCAGACCCAGCAGTACGCCCGCATTTTGCTGATTTTGCTGCCTTCCAGCATTGCTCTGGGACAGGTGCTGAATTGGCAGGGCATGCTGGACCAGAACGGCACCATGAAAGTGATTTTCACCATGGTCGGGGTGTTCCTGACCCTGATGGGCAACGTGGCTCCCAGAGTCCCACGCAACACCGTGTCAGGTTTCAGGACGGCCTACACCCTGCGCAGTGACCGCGCCTGGTATGAAATCAACCGCAAATCCGCTTACCTGATGACCGCCTGCGGATGCCTGATCGTGATTCTGACCTGGATTTTGCCCGGAACCACCCCCATTTTTGGATTGCTGGCAAGCATTGTTGCCATGCTGCTGGGCCTGTTCTTCCTGAACCGTAGGGCCAGAGTGCTCTGGGAGCAGGATCCCAAAAGGGTGCCTCTGGAAGAACAGCCTTTTTGAACTGAAACAACACACTTTTCCTGTTCTGAACCAGAGCCACAAAGGCTCTGGTTGGTTTTTGGCTGGCTTTGGGATCGGGGTTTTTATGGATGTGCCAGATGCAGAGGCCATTTATTGTGGGGTGGGAGGTGATGGCAATGGAAAATCCATTGTTGAATTGGGGTCTTTGGATGTGGGGCGGCATCATGCTCAGTGCTGTTCTGGGTTGGATCAACAGAAAGTGGTTGTTTCTGCTCAGGGGAATGTATCTGGTGACAGGTGTTTCAGGCCTGATTTTGTTGATGTACAGGTTTTTCGTGACACAGGGAAACATGGAACTGGACGGAGACATGTACCTGTTGCTCGTGATGATCCTGATGGGCTTCACTGCATTGCAGCAACAGCAAAGGTCTAGAAAACCCTGATTTGCTGGACCCCATGCAAAAGGCAAATGCCCAGATTGGAGAACGACCTGCATGCTGTCTTCTGTTAAACTCGGCTGAGAAGCTGCCAGAGTCGGCAGTGAAAGCATGATTTTTTGAATTTCAGGAGGCAACATGGCGCTGCATGAACTGGCTGGCAAACCCGCCCCCCACAACATTCTGGTCAACATTCCCCGTCTGGTGAGCAGTTATTACTCCGTCAAACCCGATCCCCAGAACCCTGCACAGAGGGTGGGTTTCGGAACCAGCGGTCACCGTGGAACCTCTTTCAATGGCACCTTCAACGAAAACCACATTCTGGCGGTTTCACAAGCCGTGGCAGAATACCGTGCAGAACAAGGCATCACTGGCCCCCTGTTCATTGGGATGGACAGCCACGCCCTTTCTGAGGCTGCATGGATCACCGCTCTGGAAGTGTTGCTGGCCAATGGGGTGGATGTGCAAGTGGACAAAGGCCGCGGTTACACCCCCACTCCTCTGGTCTCCCATGCCATTCTGAACCACAACAAAGGCCGCACCGAAAGTCTGGCAGACGGCATTGTGATCACCCCAAGTCACAACCCTCCTCAGGACGGAGGATTCAAATACAATCCCCCCTCTGGTGGGCCTGCAGACACCAACATCACCAAAGTGGTTCAGGAACGGGCCAACCAGCTTCTGGAAAACGGTCTGGATGGGGTCAAGCGCATCTCTTTTGAAGAGGCTTTCAAAGCTGCAACCCCTTTTGACTTTGTGACCCCTTATGTTGAGCAACTGAAAGAAGTCATTGACATCGATGCCATCAAACAGGCAGGTGTGAAGATCGGCGTGGATCCTCTGGGAGGGGCCAGTCTGGAAACCTGGCAGGTCATCCGGGACCATTACGGTCTGGACCTCACCATCGTCAATGAGCGCATTGATGCGAACTTCAGTTTCATGACCGTGGACAAAGACGGCAAAATCCGCATGGACTGCTCCAGCCCTTATGCGATGGCCTCTTTGATCGGACTCAAAGACCAGTTTGACATTGCCATTGGCAACGACCCGGATGCGGACCGCCACGGCATTGTCACCCGGGATGGCATCATGAACCCCAACCATTATCTGGCCGTGTGCATTTCTTACCTGTACCAGCACCGCGATTGGAACGCAGACATGGGTGTGGGCAAAACACTGGTGTCCAGCAGCATCATTGACCGGGTGGTTGCCGCTCTGGGCAAGAAACTGGTTGAGGTGCCTGTGGGCTTCAAATACTTTGTGGATGGCCTGCAAGGGGGCACCATTGGCTTTGGTGGTGAGGAGAGCGCCGGAGCCTCTTTCCAGCGTTTTGATGGCTCTGCATGGTCCACAGACAAAGATGGCATCATTCTGGGATTGCTGGCCGCGGAAATCTTGGCCAAGACAGGCAAAAGCCCCTCTGAGCACTACCGGGATCTGGAAGCCCAGTTTGGGGCCACCGCCTACTCCCGCATGGATGCAGAAGCCAATGCTGCCCAGAAGAAAGTGCTCTCCAACCTGTCTCCAGAGCTGGTGACGGCCACCACTCTGGCCGGAGAACCCATTCTGGCCAAACTGACCCGTGCTCCCGGCAACAACGAACCCATCGGTGGTCTGAAAGTGGTCACCGAGAATGCGTGGTTTGCTGCCCGTCCCAGCGGAACCGAAGACGTGTACAAAATCTATGCCGAGTCCTTCAAAGGCCCCGAGCACCTGCAACAGGTGATGACCGAAGCCAGAGAAGTGGTTGGTGCTGCATTCAAAGCTGCAGGTCTGTGAATCCTGTCTGAAAAGCGAAATCCTCCCGCAAGGGAGGATTTGTTTTAGAGTTCGATCACCACTTCAGGGTCGTTTCGGGCGATGCGCTCCATGTAGTCCTGCAGGATTTTGATGGCTTCGGTTTCGTTGATGCCTTGCAGTCCACGTTGTTTTTTCAGGGAATGGACTTTGTTGTCTTTGGTGATGGCAATCAACTCAATGGCGTTTTCTTTGGGAAAGGCGGCGGCGCGGAAGCCCATCAGGGTGTCTACACTCAGGTAGTGCATTCCGGTAGTGCTGCTTTCGATCTTGATGAATTTGCCCATGTGTTACAGTATGCACTTTTTTACATTCGTTTTACATTCCAGCTGCCTATGAAACCTGTTTTTTCCGTGAACATTCCTGCAATCACAGGCTTTTGAGCTCCATTTTCTGTACCGAGTGCTGATACACCTCAAAGTCTTTGTCACTGAAACAAACAAAAACCACTTGCTCTGGCAGTGGATGGGTTTGCAAAAAGCTGTGCACTGTTTCAAGGGCAATCTGGGTGGCCCTTTCCAGAGGGAACCGGTAAATTCCTGTGCTGATGGCCGGGAAAGCCACGGTTTTCAGCTGGTGTTGGGCTGCAAGTTCCAGACTTTTCTGGTAACAGGAAGCCAGCAGTTCATCCTCATGGTTTTGCCCTCCATTCCAGACAGGTCCAACGGTGTGGATCACGTGTTTGGCAGGCAAGCGGTATCCTCTGGTGATTTTGGCCTGCCCGGTTTTGCAGCCATGCAGGTTGCGGCACTCCAGAGCCAACTCTGGTCCTGCAGCACGGTGGATGGCTCCATCCACGCCCCCTCCACCCAGAAAACTGCTGTTGGCTGCATTGACGATGGCATCCACCTCCAATCGGGTGATGTCTCCTTGGTGCAGCAAAATGCGTTCCATGGGTACAGCTTATCCGATGGCGCTGAAGCAAGGCTTTTGATTCTGGATTCTCAACTTCGTAATCTGGTCTACGAACTGGACACCGTCAAATGTGCTACCTTGTTTTTTAATTCAGGGGGAGTAGCGACCACACTTGTGGTTGTGTTTATCGTCAATACGGCACCACAGGTGACCCGGTAAATGCAGAAAACAGCGAGACTCTGAGCAGACTTGTCGTGGTTTGCTCAGAGTTTCTGTCGTTTTTGCAAACCACCAGTCGGAAAGTGAGTCTCCTGTGACCGAACTTCTCGCTCTGACCTATCTTGGTAAACCCGTGTGGATCTGGGCCATGTTCATTGCCCTCGTCCTGACCTTGTTGGCCTTTGATTTGGGTGTGCTCAGCAAAAAGCACAAAAACAAAGAAATCAGTGTGGCAGAAAGCCTCAAACTCTCTGCGTTTTACATTGCCATCGCCATTGCATACGGTGGATTCATCTGGTGGTATCTGGGTCAAGACGCTGCTCTGGCGTACTACACCGGATTTGCCGTCGAGAAAAGTCTGGCGCTGGACAACATTTTTGTGATCTCCCTGATCTTCAGCTATCTGGCCATCCCGAGGCAGTACCAGCACCGGGTCTTGTTCTGGGGCATTCTGGGCGTGATTGTGCTCCGGGCCATCATGATCGGTCTGGGTGCTGCTCTGGTCAGCAACTTTGACTGGGTGCTCTACATTTTCGGTGCGTTCTTGCTGCTCACCGGCATCAAGATGCTCAAAAACAAAGACGAAGAAACCAGCATCGAAGACAACAAATTCCTGCAGTGGGTGCAAAAACGCATCAAAGTCACCCCCACTTTGCACGGTGAAAAATTCTTTGTGACCCAGAAAGACCCTCGCTCTGGCAAAATGATGCGCTTCGCCACCCCCTTGTTCCTCGCTCTGGTGATGGTGGAATTTGCCGACATCATCTTTGCTGTGGACAGCATCCCTGCGATCTTCGCCATCACACAGGACCCCTTTATTGTGTACACCTCCAACATCTTCGCCATTCTGGGTTTGCGTGCCCTGTACTTCGCTCTGGCCGCCATGGTCAACCGCTTTGAGTACCTGAAATATGCGCTGGCTCTGGTGCTGGTGTTCATCGGGGCCAAGATTTTCTACAACCAGATTTTCGGCAAGATGGACCCTGCCATCTCCCTGACCGTGACCCTCGGCCTCCTCGCAGGTGGGGTGATCTTCTCGATGATCAAAACCCGCAACGACGAGAAAAAAGCCCTGTCCAGCTCTGGAAGCAAGTGATTGAGATGTCAACCCAATCCCGCGAATTGCGGTGTGGTTTGCATGAAAGAAGTCCCACAGGAGGAAGCATGAGGCACCTGAAAGTTCAGCATTTCAGTCCCCGCTTGTCCAAGGCCACCCCCTGCGTTTTCGATTTCGATGTGTATTTCAGTCCGGGCCGCTTTGAGGTGAGCATCTACCTGCACGATCCACAAGGCAAAGCCGCTCCAGAGTTGCACCACGTGCTCAACCAGTTTTACCGCCATGAGTTGTTCAGGCACCTGTTGCCCGTCAGCACCTTGCAGTGGTATTACCTGGGACCTTCCGGAAAGTGGATCAAGGTCCATCTGGAGGGGTTGCCGGGTGGGTATCTGTCTGCAAGTGTGCAGCACACAGAGCATGTGTTGTTGCTTCCATGGCAGAACAACACCGACAACATGCAGGCCCAGTAACACAGCTTTCGTCCCCTCTCAAGTGCTTCAAAAGACCCATCAGGCAAGGATGGGTCTTTTGCTTTTGGAGTTTCTGCCGAAGTTGGGGATTTACAAACCGACCAGTCGGTCTTAAAATGTTTCCATGCTTGCTGAAAAAACCTTTCTCTCCAAACTGGGCACCTCTGGCCCTGAAGTCATTGCCCGTCTGCATCAGGAGATTGCACGCTATCAGGATGCAGCCCTGCAACAACAGGACCACTGGCTGCACCCCAGAGCAGAAGGTGCATGGTCTCCAGCACAGATCACTGAACATGTGATTCTGATTTCCAGAGCCATGTCCCGGGTGCTCTTGGCCTTTCAGATGCCAGAGTTTCCAGATTTCCCGCGTGCAAAAGGGGAGATGAAAAACGGAAAAATGCAAAGCCCACCTTACGGCCTTCCCACAGAAGGAAAAAGCTGGGAAGATCTGCATGAGGACTGGACCAAAACCCACATCCGCCTGATTCAGGCTGCAGAAGGGGTCCAGAACTGGCAGGATTCACGCACCTTCACCCACCCATTCTTTGGTGAATTGACGGTGCTGGAATGGCTGCAAATGGCCACCTACCACCTGATCCACCACCGCAGACAACTGGCATGAACAACCGCGTCAAAAAGGGCGAACAGACCCGCCAGCACATCATTGAACGGTCTGCGCCCATCTTCAACACCCGAGGGTTTTCTGGAACCAGCATTCAGGAGATCCTCAAGGAAACCGGTCTTGAAAAAGGCGGCCTCTACAACCACTTCAAAAGCAAGGATGAACTGGCTCTGGAGGCGTTCAACCATGCGGTGGCATTGCTGTCTGTGGCCCACCGTGAAGCCCAGCAGGGAAAACATGGGGTCTTTGAGCGCTTGGAGGCCATTTTTGATGTCGTCATGCGCTCTGCCACCGATCAGATTTTGCCCGGAGGTTGCCCAATCATGAATGTCTCTGTGGAAGCAGACGATACCCATCCTGTGCTCCTTGAGCGGGCCAGAGAGGCCGCTCTGGAGTTGCAGCAGTTCATGGGGCGGGTGCTGGCTTCGGGCATCCGTAAAGGCGAACTGAAGGCCACACTGGACCCCGAAGGCACGGCTCGGGTCATGTTCGCTCTCTTTGAAGGAGGCATTTTGCTGACCCGTTTGCATGGGAATGTGCGTTACCTGCACGATGCAAGGCAACACATGCTGGGTTTGCTTCAGGGACACCTTCAGGAACGCTGAATCCCCATCCCGTTGCAAGCGCTACAGGCGAAAAGGTCCAATGCTCCTATACTGGAGGCGTGGAAACCCGACAGCAACCTTCCCAGAAAGAATTCAGCCAGCGTGGGTTTGAATTGGATGCCCATCTGAAATTCTCCACTGAACTCACCCGAGCCCATGCCGAAGAGGCCATCAAAGGCTGGGGCAACCTGAGGGTCACCTTCTATGGTGAGCCAGATGCAGTGCGTGCTGTGCGCCTGACCGGAGACATCGAACGGGATCAGGCCCGCGAAGAACTTCGCAAAGGCCTGGAAAGCGGACTCCTCAGAGGAGCAGAACTGGGCTTCCGGGCTTTTCTGCGCAGCGAGAAGTCTTTTGAATTCATGCCATGGTTGAAAAACCGCATTCTGAAAGTCTCTGACCTGGAACTGGTGGACTTTTGGGACGGCATCAAATACATTCTGGAGTGATATGGTCCCACCCACCGTTACTGTCACCGTGTTGCAGGCCGTGCAGTCTGCGTTCAAACGCGCCGAGAAAACCGGACGCACCCAGCAGATCGAACTGGGCACTGACCTCTATGCCCGGATTTCTGTGGCAGGAAGCCGCAAATTCTTGCTTTTCCAACTGGAAGGCACCCCCGAGGAAGAACTGGGCCATGCCCTTGCACAGGCTCTGGGTTTCAAAGATTATGCTCTGGGCTGGCATCAGGGGGCCACGCTGAAAAGCCTGACCGTTGAAGAAAAACCAGCCTGAAACAGGAAATGCCCCTCTGAAACCAGAGGGGCACTGTTCTTTGTTGATGGGTTTAAGGTTCGAAGCTGTCCTGGAAGGCGTAACGGTCGCCACGCACCCAGTAGTTCACGTAAGCCACTCGGGTGGGGCCACTGTAGGTGGTGCGCCTGAGCAAGAAAGCTGCGGTTCCCACGGGCACACGCAGCAGTTCGGCTTCTTCCTGACGGAGGTTGACGGCTTCCAGACTCTGTTCCACGCGGGTGAGCGGAATCCCGAGCTTCTCAACGAGCACTTCGTGGATGGACTCCACGGCAAGGTTGTGCTTGAGGAGGTCTCCGGCCATGCGGAAGTTGATGTAGCGCTTCTCGATCACCAGAGGCTCGTCTCCGGCAGTTCTGAGGCGGTGAATGAAGATGATGGGTTCGCCAGCCGGGATCTGCAGCACCACGCCCATTTCTGGGGTGGCGTCCAGCACGCGGGCCTGCAGGATGCGGGTGTGGGTTTCTGCCCCTCTGGCCCATTCGCGGAAAGGACGGATGCGGAACACCCCCTGACGGAAGCGTTTTCCGGTGGGGAAGGTGCCTGCCCCCTGAATGCGGTAAACATAGCCCTCGCGTTCGAGTTCATCGATGGCCCGGCGTGCAGTCATGCGGGAGACATCAAATTCTTTGGCCAGCAGGGGTTCGCTGGGGAGGGGGATGCCTTCGGGGTAGTAGCTGCTGAGCAGTCGCTCCTTGAGCGTCGCTTTGATCAGGGGGTATTTGGCCACAGGGAACAACCTCCACGTCGGGGGTAGGGCTAGGGGTTTGCTGCGGATGGTCCTTGAGCAGTGGGCGGGCGAACAACCGGGAAGCTGTAAAAGGTATACAACTTGTATGGTTATTTTACATACTTCACATGATTTGTGTCAAAGCTACGCTATTGCTTGTTTCGGTAACATGGCTCTATTTTGCGAAAAACCACGATGGAAACTGTGAAAACGGAATTGGTGTAACACAGGGGGTTACTGTTTTGCCCATCCCCTCATGAAATTTTGCTGACATGGGGGTGCTGCATGGACTTGCAACTGAAGTATATCTGAGAAACCATCACTTTCAAAATGAAAACGATTCAAAGGAAAGAAAACCCGAGTCCTGAAAGCCTTTTTCGGCTTCAGCAACCTCCCAGAGGGCACAAGGTCAATCACGTGGTCTGGAGCCATGCAAACGGTCACGGTTTTTCGGCTTTCGGAGGGGTGGGCCAACAAAAACACCCCATCTGTTGAGAATGGGGTGCAAGGTATGGAGAAAAATCAGGCCTGGGCGGTGGGGACACGCATGGTTTGGGCTTGTGTTTGAGCTGCCTGTCCGGCTTGTGCTCCAAAGACCCAGGAAAGTTTCAACATCAGGAGCAGGGTGTCCCTGTCTCCAGATTGCATCAACTCTTGCACGTACTCGGGGACGCCTTCAGGCAGAGGCATGTCACGCAGGGCTTCGCCGTACTGCGCTTTGAGGCGTTCCATGGCTTCACGGAATTCCAGTGTCATGCAAGTATCTTAACACAACCACACTCAAGGAATGTGCTTTGGAATCTATTCAGCTCACCTCAAAGCCAGAGGCTCACTGCACGCTGAGGTCTAGCACACTGGCGTCTGACAGGATGAAACGGTGCGCTCTGGGCACCCCCGTTTTGCCTTTGATCTGGGCTCGCAGGCCAAGCAGACACTCTTGCAAACGCACATCCACGTTTTCGATGACCACCTCGGCATCGATCACGCTGTATTCCACTTCTGAATTGCAGATGCGGCTTTTTTGACCAATGCTGGTGAAGGGACCCACATAAGCGTTTTCAATGACCACGTCTTTGCCAATCAAGGCAGGACCCATCACAATGCTGTTGCGAACCACAGCCCCCTCTTCGATGACCACGCGCCCAGTGATGCGGGAATCATGCACTTCGCCCTGCACCTGAGGCTCAAGGTCTTCCAGCAAAAGGCGGTTGGCATCGATCAGGTCGTAGGGTTTGCCAGTGTCTTTCCACCAACCCTGAACCTGCTCACCAATCACCTTCTGGCCCGAGTGGATCAGTTCGGCAATGGCATCGGTGATTTCGTACTCGCCTCGGGCACTGGGTTTGAGGTGTTCCAGAATGTTCATGATGCCAGGCTTGAAGCAGTAGACGCCTGCCACGGCAAGGTTGCTCGGGGGCACTTTGGGTTTTTCCACCAGTTGGGTGATTTGCCCCGCTTCGTTCAGCACCGCCACCCCGAAAGAACTGGGGTTTTCCACCTCAACCAGAGCAATCACGGCATCTGCCTGTGTGGCTTTGAAACGCTCCACGTAGGTGGTGATGCCATTTCCAAACAGGTTGTCTCCGAGGTACACACAGAAATCATCCTGACCCACAAAATCTCTGGCCATTTTGACGGCATGTCCCAGCCCGAGGGTTTCCCCCTGATGGATGTAAGTGATGTTGACGCCGGGCGTGCCATTGATGGCTTCTTCAATGTCTTTGCGGGTCAGGCCCGAGACGATGATCCCAATGTCGGTGATGCCTGCTGCCATCAGGTTCTCAATGGCAAACAGGATGATGGGTTTGTTGGCAACCTTCAAAACAGGTTTGGGTCGGGTGTAAGTGAGGGGGCGAAGTCGGGTGCCAAGGCCTGCAGCAGGAATGATGGCTTTCATTCAGTGGGCTCCTTTGATGCTTCCATTAAAGCATTCTTGAGGGCTTCGGTCAGGGTGTTTCCATCACCACGGTGGGCCAGATGCCCCTGATCAATCCAGGCTTCAAGCCCTCCAGACTTCTTCTGGCGCACCACCAACTCTGGATATCCTGCCTGCACTGCTTCTCTGAACAAATGGTCTGCGCTGGACACATGGGAAAAACCCTGTGCTTCGAGCACCTGACGAAGCAACACTTCTCTGGCTTCCATGGATCCCCCCTCAGCAAAGTAACGGCTGAGGGTCAGGCCCCAATCCCCTCTGGCAGTGATGGGGGCCATGTCGTTCAAGCCTTTTTCCAGCAAGGCCACATCCGGTTTCTGGTAGGTGTTTTCGTGGACCACCAGAGCACGCTCCAGACGTGGACGGTGTTTGGGCTCCTCGTCTGGAACACCCATGGTCAGGGCTGCAAATGGAAACACCCCCTCTGGCAGGTCCAGCAGCTCAGTGATGGCAGGCAGGTTGTTCATCACGCCGCCAATCCAGCACCCCATGTATCCGAGCATTTCGGCGGCAATCAGCATGTTTTGGGCGGCCATGACAGCATCCCCCACAGCGAAATGCACGGCCACAGCAGGCCAGTTGCCGGGCATGTATCCTCGGGTTTTCAGCAACTGGTTCAAGCGGTGGATGTCTGCACACACCACAAAGCTTTCGCTGGCGGTCCCGATGTGGGCATTGTTCGTCAGGTCTGCCATCTTTTGCCGAACTTCAGGATCAGTCAGGCGAATCAGTGTGTACATCTGGGCGGTGGCATCGGTGGGCGCACGCTGGGCTGCATACAGGATGGCATCCAGATGGTCCTCTGGCATGGGCACATTTTTGTACTTGCGCACGGTCCAGTGTTGGGCAAAGAAATGTTTCACATCTGCAGGGTTCATGCAAGCAGTTATACCAGCTCTGTTTGAGAGAAATGTGGTTGACAAGGGGACACGGGTGTAAACCGCACACCAATTTTGTTTGAAGAAACAGCCTCTGGAGGGCAACGTACAGATTTGAGTGAACGAGTCGGCGTTTTTCAGGGCTTCGTGTATAGAATGGACGCATGGACGTCTTGCAAACCTACAAGTTTTACGGCGCCTTCCACGAGGGGCATTTCCTGCTGGCCTCTGGACGCCACTCTCCATACTTCCTGCAATCCACCACCGTGCTGCAACACCCCATTGCCGCCGACCAGTTTGGTGAAGACCTCGGCAACAAAGTCCGCCATGCTGGATGGCAACCCAGCTTCGTGATCGGTCCGGCCATGGGCGGTGTGGTTCTTGCTTATGTGACGGCCCGTCAGCTGGGCACCCGTGCCATCTTCGCAGAAAAAGACGGTCAGGGGGGCATGAAAATCCGCGAAGCTTTCGGTGAAAGTTTCAACGGCCAGAGTTTCATTGCCGTCGAAGATGTGATCACCACCGGAGGCAGCGTGCTCAAAGCCGTGCGTGCCGCCGAAGCCATGGGCGCAAAATGCCTCGGGATTGCCTGCATCATTGACCGACGCAAGAACCCCGAAGAACTGCTCGAAGGCCACAAAGTGGTGTCCCTGACCCAGCTTTACTTCGACACCTACCTGCCCGATCAGCTGCCCGAGTGGCTGGCTGCCCGTCCTTTGCAGGAGATCTGAGCAAGCAGCAAACCCTTGCTGGACAACCCAAACCCCTGAAACTGGAGCTTGCAAGACAGGCTCCGGTTTTTTGATGTGACACAATACCAGACATGAAACGTTGGATGGCGATGCTTTTGTCTTTGTTTTTTTGCGTGGCTCTGGCCCAGACCCCCGAGGCCAGACAGACGGCAGATCAGGCGGTGCAGGGGTGGGTGCAGGGAAAATACCGCATTCAGCCAGATCAGGTGGGCAACACCCGTGAGGTGGTGCTGCGTTTCCTGCGCTTCCAACAGGCTGTTCCTGTGGAAAAAGTGGACATTCAGAAAGGACAATACGTTTCTGCCCAGCAGGACAAAGAACTGTATGTTTACCCTCTGGAAGGCAATGTGAAAGGCAATGTCCTGATTGAAGTGCAGAAAGACGCCTCAGGCTGGCAAGCCCGCAGTGTTCGCACCACCTTGCAGAACGTGGGCATTCCCAGTTGGCTGAAAGGCCCAGCTTTTGTGTGGGGATTCACCCTGATCAGCGTGGTGTTTTTGCTCGGAATGGTGTTCCCAACCCCCATCCGCAAAGGTTTTGTGCACGCCTGGAAAGTGGCCCTCAGGCCAGAGTACCGGGTGTGGTTCTGGACCCCCCAGGTGCTTTTGTACGGCAGTTTTCTGTTCGGGATGTTTTCTGCATATCAGGATCCAGAGTTGGCCCGTGAGTTGCAGGCGTATCTGGGTTCCACCTTGACCTCGACGGGCATTCAGCAGTTCATGGGTGCTGGCGTGATGACCCTTGCTACGGGCATCACCCTCTGGAATTTTTTCAGTGGGGCAGTGCTGACCACCTTCCTGCCCGGCCTGTTTTTCGGGTTTCCAGCGGTGTTGTTCAACCTCTTGCGGTTTTCGGTTTTGGGGATCGGTTTGTCTCCTGCTTTGATTCCGATGTCCAGTTTCATTCCACACATTCCGGTGATGGTGCTGGAATTGCAGGCCTACATTTTTGTGGCTTCGTTTGCCGTGGTGACCCTGATTCGCATGTTCAAAGAAGGCTTTGGCAAAGCCCTCAAAGAATATCCCTTGAGCCTTCTGGTGGCCTTCGTGTTCCTGCTGCTGGGCAACTGGTACGAAGCCTTCGAACTGCTGTACCTGATTCCGAGGTCCTGACGTGAACATTTTGCTTGTGGTGGCAACAGAAGGGGAAGCCCTGTTTTTTGGTGCTCTTGTGGCAGAAGTGGCGGTCACCGGGATTGGTGCAGTCAATGCCGCTCTGGGCACCTTGCAGGCGGCCAGTGGATCCAGACCCGATTTGATCATCAATGTGGGAATTGCCGGAGCCTTCCCCCAGGGTTCCCTCCAGATCGGTGATGTGGTGGTGTCCAGCCAGATCACGTATGCCTCGATGGGCGCAGAAAACAGCAATGGCAGCTTTCTGGACCTGCGCACCCTCGGGTTTCCTTTGCACGGCACGTTTTACAACCAGTTGCCCGTCTGGTCACAGGCTGCACAGGTGGCTGAAATGCTGAACCTTCCAGCAGGGGAGATGCTTACTGTGGACACAGCAACAGGCACACAGACCTCTCTGGAACGCCTGCAATCCTGCCACCCCGAGGCCCTGACTGAAGGCATGGAGGGGGCAGGTGTGGCAATGGCGGGTCTCAGGCTGGATGTGCCTGTGCTGGAGGTGCGTGGGATCAGCAACATGGTGGGACCCAGAGACCGGGAAAGCTGGAAGATTCCTCTGGCCCTCAAGAACTGCCGGGAGGCTCTGGACAGACTGCTGGCTGTGGTGCAGGACTTCTGACGGTTCTGCTCAGAACCCACAAATCACAATCCACAAACATGAATTCACAAACTTCAATCCACGAACAGGGGCAGGCTGGAAGGACGGATCACCCCTGCCTTTTCCAATCTGGAAAACAACTCCTGAACGGCCCTTTCCCCCTCAGGACCCACATCCAGAGAAAAAGGGTTCACGTACAGGTCGATGTGGGCCTGCATCACCTGATCGCTCATTTCCAGCGCATGTTGACGGATGTAGGCTTTGGGCTCCTCAGGATGGCTGTAAGCGTATTCCAGACTGCTCCTGACGGCTGCATTCAGTTCGCTCTGGAGTTGGGTGGGCAGATCACGGCGCACCAGAATGGCCCCCAGAGGCAAAGGAAGCCCGGTTTGCTCCTCCCACCATGCCCCCAGATCCAGATGCTTTTGCAGCCCGTGATCGGGATAAGTGAAGCGGCTTTCGTGGATGATCAGACCTGCATCGATGTCCCCTTTTTCCACAGCAGGCATGATCTGGTCATAACGCATCCGTATGATGTGGGCCTCTGGTGCATACAGCTTGAGCAGGCTCTCGGCGGTGGTCAGGGCACCCGGCGAAGCGATGGTTTTGCCGTTCAGGTGGGCCAGAGGGGCACGGGTCACAATCAAAGGCCCCACCCCTCGTCCCAAAGCCCCTCCAGAGCGCAAGGCAATGTATTGTTCTCTGACTTCGGCATAGGCGCGGTAACTGATTTTGGTGATTTGCAGTTTCTGCTGCAAAGCCCACTGGTTGAGGGTTTCCACATCCTCCAGCACCTCGCGGATGGGCTCTGGGGTGGCAATCCGTCCGTGGGTCAGGGCATAGAAGATGAAGGTGTCGTTGGGGCAAAAACTGTATCCGAGGTCGAACATGGGGTCATTTTAACCCCCATGTCTGGATCAGAACTTTCGAATTGCACATTGTCTTTGGTTCAAGTGAACCGTTTACAGTGGACGTTACACAGCAAAAGCCTTGCTCAGACAGGATCAGGCTTTCCAAGCTATGCCGTTTAGGGGTGGGCAAATCTGAGGTTGTGTGCTAGAAAAGCAAATGCCAGTCGGGTTTTTAGCGTCCTGAGCGTCTTCACCTGACTGCTCCTCAGCCCCACTCGCACCACCCATGAAAAAGCCCTTTCGATGCTCACCCGGAGTTTCCCATACTCAGGCTTCCAACGCACATCCACCACTTTGGCATTTTTCTTCGGTGGGGTGATGATCCCCGGCGATACGTAAGCCTTATCCCCAATGATTTTCGGACACCCAAAGTCGGCCCACCGGGCATTGAGCTTCTTGGCACCCGTAAAATCATGTTCATTGGCAGGCAAA